>JAEEUO010000102.1 GCA_016286935.1 Bacillota bacterium
CACGAAATCCTTCTTTCGGAATTCGACGGCCTGGATGTAGGAGACCTCGAAGTCCTCCCACAAGCGGCTCTTGTACGTTTCGAGCAGCGTCTCGTTCCGCGCGAGGCGGTTCTCGGCCTCAAACTTGCGGTTCTGGGCGTCGAGATAACGGCCGTCGATCTCATTTTTCCGGTGTTCGGCCTCCTCGAGCGTCTTCAGGATCGCGAGGCGCTCCTCGCGGCTTTCCTCTGCGAGCGTTTCGAGGTCGGCTCGCTCCTGTTTCGCGCGTTCGAGTCCCTCGATCAGGCCGCCTGATCCGCCCTTCAGTCCGTTCTTCTCCGCTTCGAGCGCGTCCTCTTCGACGGCCTTTTGGGCCAGATCGGCTTCGATCTCGCGCACGGCTTCGTCGACGCGGGCGATCAGGTCGTCGATCCCGCTCCGGTTGTTCCGGCGGGAGTTCAGTTTGAGAAGCGCGTCGGTGTACGCTTCGTTGCGGGCGTCGATGTCTCCGCGCTGGTCCTCGGACTGCTCCGCGAGCCGCTGCGCGATCCGTTCCGCGTCCTCCGCGGCCTTCCGCGCGTCGCGCGTGCCCTCCTCGAGTTCCTTTTCGAGTTTTTTGATCTCGGCGTCGAGTTTGTCGCCCTCCGCCTTCCGTTCGAGCAGCCCGGCGACGGTGTTCTTCGAGGAGCCGCCCGTCATCGCGCCCTGGGCCGTGACGAGGTCGCCCTCGAGCGTCACGAAGCGGAATCCCGTGCGGACCTCGCGCGCCATCCGGACGGCGTTCTGAAGTTCGTCGACGACGATCACGCGGCCGAGCAGATAGTCGATCGCGGGGCGGTTCGCCTCATCGAAGCGGACGAGTTCCGTCGCGAAGCCCTTGAAACCGGCCATCCTCCGGATGCGCTCCTCAAAATCGGGAACGGACGGGCGGATGTCGGAGAGCGGCAGGAACGTCAGGCGTCCCGCGCGGTTCTGCTTCAGAAGCGAGATCGCGCGTTCGGCCGTCGCGGAATCCGTCGTGACGATGTTCTGGACGGAGGCGCCGAGCGCCGTTTCGACGGCGAGCTCGTACCCCTTCGGCACGGTGATCAGCTCGCCCGCGACGCCGACGATCCCGCCGATGTTCTGTTTCATCAGAAAGCGGACGGCGTAGTTATACCCTTCGTAGGCCTGCTCCATCTCGCGGATGACGTTCCTGCGGGCGGTGAGCTGGCCGATGCGGAGGCGGAGCGATTCGGCCTGTTTCGACGCGCCGGCGCGCAGTTCGAACGCGCGGCTGCGGGCGTCGTCGGCCTTTTTCGCGTTGCCCGCGACGGTGCTCTGGAGCTCCGCGAGGGCTTCCTTCTTCGCCGCGAGATCCGCTTCGAACACCTCGATCTCGGCGTCGATCGCCTTCCGGTTTTCGAGCAGCGCCTCGCGGTTCGCCTCTTCCTTGGCGATCTTCGCCTTCAGGCCTTCCTTTTCCAGGGCGATGCGCTCCTTGTCGCGGTCGATCTGGAGGATGCGCTCCTGTTCGCGCGTCGAGCGCGCGGCGATGTCGTTGATCTCCTCGATCTTGCGGACGAGCTTCTCCTGGGTCTCGGAGCCGATCCGCTCGAGTTCGGCGGACCGCTCGCGCGCGTCGGCGACGGAGGCGTCGACTGCCTTCTTTTCACCGGCAAATGTGTCGATGTCGAACCCCGCCTCGGCGATCTCGTCCTTGATGAATTCGTTCTTCAGCTCGATCGATTCGATGTTCTTCAGAACGACGTTGATCTCGATCGCCTTGTAGCGTTCCTTGAGCTCGAGGTATTCCTTCGCCTTGACGGAATCCTCGCGCAGCGTGTCGATCCGCCCTTCGATCTCGTTGATGACGGCGTTCACGCTTTCCATGTTGTTCTTCGCGCTGTCGAGCTTCCGTTCGGACTCTTCTTTCTTCGTCCGGTATTTGACGATCCCGGCGGCCTCCTCGAAGAGCTCGCGGCGCGTTTCGGGCTTGTTCGAGACGATGTCCGCGATCCGGCCCTGGCCGATGATCGAGTAGCCGTCGACGCCGATGCCCGTATCCATGATGAGCTCGCGGATGTCCTTCAGACGGCACGGGACCTTGTTGATCCGGTACTCGCTCTCGCCGGAGCGGAACACGCGGCGCGTGATCGCCACCTCGGCGTAGTCGATGTCGAGGACGTGGTCGGAGTTGTCGATCGTCAGCGTGACCTCGGCCATGCCGCGGCTCTTGCGGCTCGCCGTTCCGGCGAAGATGACGTCTTCCATCTTTCCGCCGCGGAGCGTTTTCGGCGACTGTTCACCGAGGACCCAGCGGATCGCATCCGAGATGTTCGATTTGCCGCTTCCGTTCGGTCCCACGATGCAGGTGACCCCGCGGTTGAATTCGATCGTCACGGGTTCCGCAAACGATTTGAATCCCTGAAGTTCGAGTTTTTTGAAGTACATAAAGGCTCCTTATCGTCCGAGCGCCTGTCTGGCGGCGTTCTGTTCGGCTTCCTTTTTCGTGCGTCCGACTCCGGTGCCGAGTTTTTCCCCGAAGTTCGAGACGGAGATGATGAATGTCCTTTCGTGGGCCGGTCCCGTTTCGTCCTCCTCCGTATAGACGATGTCGGCCGGGCCGTTCTGTTGCAGTTTTTCCTGGAGGAGCGTCTTGTAGTCGGCGATGCGCATGCCGTCGGGATCGCCCGCGAGCTTTTCGGCGAACAGCGAGCGGACGACGGCGCGTACCCGGTCAAATCCGCCGTCCAGATAGACCGCGGCGACGACGGCTTCCACCGCGTCCGCAAGGATCGAATTCTTCTCGCGTCCGCCGGTCCGTTCCTCTCCCGTGGAGAGCAGGAGCGCCGGGCCGATCCCGAGTTCGCGCGCCATCGCAGCGAGCGACTTCTCGCAGACGAGGTCCGCGCGGATCTTCGTGAGCTTGCCCTCCGGCGTATCGGGGAACCGGCGGTAGAGTTCCTCGCCGATCAGCGCGTCAAGCCACGTGTCTCCGAGAAACTCCAGGCGCTCGTTGTTGAGCGTGCCGCGGGTGCGCGCGCCGTTCGTGTAGGAGCGGTGGGTCAGCGCGTTCGCGAGGAGTTCCGGGTCTCGGAACGCGTAGCCGAGGTTCCGCTCGACCGTTTTCATTTCGTTCCGGTATTCCATCTTCCCTACTCCAGCTTTTCGCGGAACAAGCGCAGGGCGGCCGCGATGTCGTCCTTTCCGAGGATGGCGGAACCCGCGACGAACGTATCGGCGCCGGCTTTCCACACGTCGCGCACGTTGTCGGCCGTCACGCCGCCGTCGACCTCGATCATCAGGTCCGGCTTGACGCGCGCCGCCATATCGCGGATCACGCGGATCTTGCGGAGCGCGGACGGGATGAATTTCTGGCCGCCGAAGCCCGGATTCACGGACATCACGAGCACGAGATCCGCGTCTTCGAGGATGTACGAAAGCGCTTCGGGCGGCGTCGCGGGATTCAGCGCCACGCCGGCGAGGACGCCGAAGGAGTGGATCAGCTGAACGGTGCGGTGGAGGTGCGGACAGGCTTCCTGGTGGACGGTGATGATCTTCGTGTTCGGCGTGACGAAATCGGGGATGTACCGATCCGCGTTTTCGATCATCAGATGGACGTCGAACGGGACGTTCGTCTTCCCGACGAGCGATTTCATAACGGGCGCTCCGAAGGAGATGTTCGGAACGAAGTGGCCGTCCATCACGTCGACGTGGAGAAGATCGGTCCCCTCTTCTTCGAGGATCCGGACCTGTTCTCCGAGTTTTGAGAAGTCCGCCGAAAGGAGGCTTGGTGAGATGCGGTTCATGGGTGTTTCCTTTCCTCAGTAGCGCTTTCTTGCGCGCAGTTCCGTGAGAATCGTTTCATAGGACGCGTAGCGCGACGGCGCGATCCGGCCGTCCGCGAGCGCCTTTCGGACGGCGCAGTCCGGCTCCGTCCGGTGAAGGCAGTTGTCAAAGCGGCACGAACCGATGAACGGCTCGAACTCGGGGAAACAGAACGCGAGATCGCGTTCCGTCAGTTCCGCCTCCATCGCCTCGATCTCGTCGACGGGGCCCGACGCGTCAATCGCGCTGAAGGACGTGAAGCCGGGCGTATCGAAGAGGAGCGTTCCGCCGCCGATCGTATAGAGCTCTGAGGCGCGCGTCGTCTGGCGGCCGCGGCCGAGCTTCTCGGACGTCGCGCCCGTCTCGGCGATCTCGCGGCCGATCAGCGCGTTGAGGATCGTCGACTTGCCGACGCCCGAAGGACCGGCCAGCGCGGCGATCTTCCCTTCGAGAGCCTTCCGCAGGCCGTCCATTCCCGTCCCCTCCGTCGCGGAGACGACGAAGACGGGATAGATCGGGCGGTAGACGTCCGCCAGGAGAGCGATCTCGGATTCCGCCGCGAGGTCTTCCTTGTTGATGACGATCAGGGCGTCTGCGTTCTTTGCCTCCGCCATGACGAGGAAGCGGTCGGCGATCAGCGGGAGCGGATCGGGCCTCTTCGCGGCAAGGACGAGGACGAGCGTCTCGACGTTCGCGATCGGCGGGCGGATGAAGGCGTTCCGGCGCGGCGCGATCTCCGTGATCCACGCGTCGCCGTCATCCCGGATCTCGACCGTCACGCGGTCCCCGACGAGCGGCGTCCTTCCTTTCTTGCGGAAGAGCCCGCGCGCCTTGGACTGGTAGACGGTGCCGTCCGCGTCGACGTAGTAGAACCCGGCGATCCCGCGCACGATGACGCCCTGTTTCGTTTCTTTCACGGCGCCTCCGGTCATTTCCATGTGACGACCTTCGTCGCGTAGTTGATCGTGGCTTCCTTGACGCGCACGCCGTCATAGAAGACGACGGCGGTCGCGGTTCCCGTACCGGTCAGCTCGACGGCGTAGGTCCTGTCGCTCTTGCGGACCGATTCGGGCGGAAGATCGTAGGCGATGCTCGATCCGTTCGCCTGTTCGATGATCTTGATCGACAGTTCGAACGATCCCTTCTCGGCGTCGGACAGATCGACGACGAAGTTGACCGTTTCGCCGCCGCCCAATTCGTCGGGGCCGATC
>JAEEUO010000103.1 GCA_016286935.1 Bacillota bacterium
CCTCGGGGATCACGGAAACCGGCTCGTTGAAATACGGGAGAAGGTTTCCGTTCTCGTCGACGGCGCGGATCCGGAGCGACGCGACGTCGTACGTTTCGCGCTCGACGAGGTCGGTGCGGTCGGGACGGACTTCGAGGAAGACCTTTGTGAACGGGCACTTCCGGACGGTCTTGACGACCTTGCCGTCCTTCACCGCGTCAAAGCGGTAGACCGTCGCGGAGCCGCCCCAGTCGCCGACGTACTTGTTGTACAGGCGAACGGCGTCGGCCATCGTCATGTGGTAGAGCGCCATGCACTTCGCGGCCTTCGCCATGATCTTCGGCGGGAGTTTGTCCCATCCGTAGAGCGCCGAGTAGTTCATCAGATCCTTGACCGCGGCGGCCTGGGCGGGCTTGAAGTGTTCCCCTTCGATCAGCGCGTCGCCGACGAGGTCGTCGACCGCGATCGGGCCGTGGGCGAGGTTCTTATACGGCGAATCCTTCGGGAAGTATTCCTTCAGAAGGCGGTCGTTCTTGTACATCCGGACGCTGTCGGCGTTCGTGACGATCCAGACGACGCCGCGGTTCGAGGCGGGATGTTCGCCGATGTCCATCGAAGACGACACCTCGAGGACGTTTTCTTTTCCGCGGACCGCGTAGACGGACGCGGCGGGTTTCGCGTTGCGGAACATGTCGAGCACGCCGTGGTAGCAGATGCGGTCGCCGCTGCCGAAGTCGCGGTGGGTGTTGTAGTCGGCGAAGACCCAGCCGAAGCTGCCCGCGATGTCCTCCTCGCCCGCCACGTCGTTCAGGACGCGCGCATGGCGGAGGAGATGGTCGCGGCGGTGTTCCTCGTCGTCGAACGTCTTCGTCGGGAACATGTGGCCGTTGTATTCGGTGATCAGATACGGCTTCGAAACGTCGGACGTCACGTTCTTCTTCGGTTCGCAGCCCGCGTTCGTGCCGTTGTGGACGAAATCGTTGTAGGTGTAGACGTCCTCGAGGAGATGGCTCTTCTTGAGGAAGCGGACGCCGCCCGTCTGGCGGGACGGGTCGAGCCGGTGGGCCGTTTCGTTCGTCTTCGCGTAGAGCGCGTCGTCGTCCTGGGATTCGTTGATGCGGACGCCCCAGAGGATGATCGAGGGGTGATTCCGGTATTCGCGGACCATCTCCTCGACGTTGCGGACGGCCTGGGCCTTCCACGCGTCGTCGCCGATGTGCTGCCAGCCGGGGATCTCGGTGAAGACGAGGAGTCCGAGGCGGTCGCACGCGCCGATGAAGGAGTGGGCGTTCGGGTAATGGGACGTACGGACGGCGTTGAGGCCGAGCTCGTTCTTCAGGATCGCGGCGTCGGTCTCCTGGGCGGACGCGGGCATCGCGTAGCCGACGTACGGGTAGCTCTGGTGGCGGTCAAGACCGACGATCCGAAGCTTCTTATCGTTCAGGTAGAACCCGTCGGTGCGGAACTCGGCGAACCGGAATCCGTAGCGGATGTCGACGCGGTCCACGACCTCGAGCGACGCGGCGTCGAGGAGCTCGGTTCGGATCATGTAGAGATCCGGCCGGTCGACGTCCCAGAGGCGGATGTGGGAGACGTCGCAGCGGAATTCGGCTTTGGCGTTCCCGGCCCGCTTGATCGCGTCCGGATAGAACGTTCCGAGGAGGCGCGGCGTCAGGACGGAGCCCTCCGCCTCTTCCGGCGATTCACCGGAGGACGTCTCGAGCAGGAGCTGGCGGACGAAGACGTTGCGCCCGTCCGGGTTCTCCGTCTCGATCTCCGTCACGAGCCTCGGGGCGACCGGCGTCCCTTCCGTGCGCAAAAAAACATCGGCAAGACGCGTCCTGTCCGATACCTCGATCGAGACCCCGCGGTAGAGGCCTCCGTATGTCATATAATCGATCACAAAACCGAACGGCGGGATGTTCAGGCTCTCACGGCTGTCGAGCCGGACGGCGATCACCGCGTCCTCACCGTAATTTAACCGGTCTGTTAAGTCAACAGTAAACGACGTGTAGCCGCAGGAGTGTGTCGTGACGGCCTCGCCGTTCCAATAGACGGTCGCTTCGTGGGCCGCGCCCTCGAACGTCAGGACGACCTTCTTCCCCTTCCATTCCTCCGGTACGGTAAAGCGCTTCCGGTAGCAGCTGACCATCTGGTAGATGCTCTCGTCGAAGTAATCGAAGGGCGTCTCCCGGACGGTGTGGGGGAGGCGGACCGTCTTCATCGCCTGATCGTCGAAGTCCGGCGCCGTCATCGCCTCGTCAAAGAAGTCGGAGAACTTCCAGCCGTCATTCAGTTCATATCGTGTGCGCATCGGGGGACTCCTTTCGTTACGCGATCTCCCAGACGATCGTGACGGTATCGAAGACCTCGATGTCGTCCGGCTCGATGTCCAGATCATAGCCCGCGTCCATCGACGCCTCTTCGACCATCGCGCCCTTCGCCGCCATCAGGCGGTTCATCGGCCTGACCTCGAAGGCCGGCTCGTTCCGCGAATAATCGATCGACTGGATCGAGAGGAGCTCCGTTCCCGCCGCCATCGTGAGGACGGTCGCCTTCGCGCGCGCGTCCGCGACCGCGAGGCCGAGCAGCTCGTTCTTCGCCTTCTCCGGGTCCTTCACGGTATAGCTGATGCGGAACTCCGGCTTCGCCGACGAACGCGCGATCCCGTAGAGGAGCTTTCCGAGCCGGTCGCGGTCGGACGGGAAGTCGAGCTTCAGCGTATGGCGGTAGCGGTAGCCGACGAAGCGCTGGCGCCACGTCCCCTTGTCGTCATAGCCCTCGTATTCGGTGTTGATGTCGAAATCGAGCGTTTTCAGATCGCTCTGGGCAAATCCGTACGACGCGAAGAGCTCCTTCAGCCCTTCCGTGCTCTTCGTCGACTCGTCGAGAGCGTCGGCGTATTCCTTCGCCGTTCCGCCGACCGTCAGCGTGATCCGCGTCGTGTCGGGCTTCAGGCGGAGCATGCCCCTTCCTGTGATCCGTATCGTGCGCATGGTTTCCTCCCAATAAAATGGAGCGGGATAAGGGAATCGAACCCTCCTTTCAAGCTTGGGAAGCTCGCGTTCTACCGATGAACTAATCCCGCAGTTCCCCCGTATCGTATCATAAAACGGCGGGGTCTGCAAGCATGAAACGCAGTTTTCATCCGGCGGCGATCGCCAGCGGAATGAACCGTTCGGTCTCCGCTTCCGTCTCGTCGCGGTCGGAGATGCGGAGATGGCGGACGCCGTCGAGAAGGATCTGCGCGGAGCCGCCGCCGTCGAGGTTGACGCCGTTTACCATACCGGCCTCCTCACAGATCAGGGCGAACTCCGAAAGGCTCGTGCCGCAGCTTCCCTCGCCCGGCCGGTAGCCGATCTTCGCCGCGCCCTCCGCCCAGAGGATCATCGGATCCCCCTTTCCGTCCGCGCCGATCGCGATCCGCGCCGCGCGGGACGTCTCATAGCCGAGCGGGTAAAGGCACGGCGGATACGTCGTCTTCCACGGGCGGCGGATGTCGTAAAACGTCGAGATGAAGCGGTCTGTGCGGACGCCGCCCTTCATCAGGCTGTTTCCCGCCTGAACGGCGAAGCGGACGTCCTCCATGCCGGTGTAGCGGACCGGATCGCCCGGTTCCCCCGCGCGCTCCGGAAGCCGCAGAACGAACCCGCACGACGGGACGGGACAGCTGCCGCCGCGAACGACGTCGAGGAGGCGCCGTCCCGCGATGACGTGGTCGAAGCCGCGTCCAACAGGCGTCCTTCTTCGCGACGGCCTCGTAAAGGCAGTCGCGTTTTCGCCGACGCGGTATTCCTTCCCGCCGATCGATATGCCGAGCTGTTCGAGAGACGGCGTTTCGACGGAGACGCGGCCGTCCTTCCGGACGATCAGGGCCTCCCGCCCGAAGAGCGGCGGCCGTGACACCTCGCCGTCCGCGACCGTGAGCCCGAACGGCGTTCCGAGCGCGTCGTAGCGCGTCGAGCAGTCGAAGGGATCGAAGATGAAGAACGACGCGTTGACGAGAAGCCGAGCCGCGTCCGCGCTGCCGCTCAGCAGAAACGCGTCTGGCCGGACGGGGATGTACCGCGTGAACGGCAGCTTCCCGCGTACGGTCTCCGCGCGCCCGTCCGTTTCCGGATGTAGGCCGTTCCGTCGGCATTCCGCGGCCGTCTCCGTCCCTTCCGGGAGCGGATACAGCACCATCCGTCCGAACGCCCACGGCTTCGACGGGACGAGGTAGTTGCGGTAGATCCGCGCGTACGCCGCGAGCGCGCCCGGATCCGGGGCGCCGCGGAAGAAGCGGAACGTTTCCCAGCCGTCCGCCCTTACGATCTGGACGCGCTGGATCTCACCGTTTGCGTATGATCTCGTGCGGATCTCCGACCGGATCATTTGGCCGGCGCGCCGTAGCGTGCGTGGAGGAGCTGATCGGCTTCCTCGCGGGAGATCTCGCCGTTGTTGTAGCGGGACATCGTCTGGACGTCCTTGCTGCGGAGCTTGTAGAACAGCAGCAGGATGATCAGCGCGAGCGTGAAGCCCGCGGCCGGGAGCAGGTTGAACAGGCCCCAGACGCCCTTCGCGACGCCTTCGGGCTGGACGACGTTCTCGCCTTCGATGAAGTTCACCGCGGAGAGCGACAGAAGGACGATCGTGCCGATCAGGGCGTTCTTGAGCTTCGCGATGAAGGCCTGGAGGCTGAACGTGATGCCGGCAGCGCGCGTACCGGATTTGTATGTGCCGTACTCGACGGTGTCGGCGATCAGCATGTAGATGATGACCTGCCAGAAGCCGAGGCCCGTGCACTTGAGCATGATCAGGATCAGCGCGATGACGAGGTTTCCGTACCCGACGAGGTATGTGACGATGTCCATCACGACGGCGAAGGCAAGGCCGGCGCAGAGCACGTCAAACTTGTCCCACCGCCGCGCGAGCACGGGAACGAGGGCCGAAACGGCGATGATCGAGATCGCGCTTCCGCCCGCGACGAGCGTCGCCATATTCTCCTGACCGAGGCAGATGCGGCCCATGTAGA
>JAEEUO010000104.1 GCA_016286935.1 Bacillota bacterium
TGCTCGGCTCCGTCCAGAAGGAATTCGACAACTTCGGCGGTGTGCTCGCGAAGACCCAGGAGCGCCTCCGCCAGGCCGACGACGAACTCGAAAAGCTCGTCGGCGTCCGGACGCGCAAGATCCAGTCGACGCTGAAGAAGGTGACGAAGCTCGAGGCGGGCCGCTACGAGGCGGAAACGATCGACGCGAACCAGCTCGCGCTCACGATCGACGACGCGGAGGATCCGGCCGACGATTGATCCGGCTGAACGAACGAAAGGAGGGGACAACCGCATATGAGCCTTTACGCGATCTCCGATCCCCATCTTTCGCTCGCTGTCGATAAGCCGATGGACGCGTTCGGCGGAAACTGGGAAAACCACACGAAGCGCCTCGCGGAGAACTGGGAGGCCGTCGTTTCACCGGAGGACACCGTCATCGTCGGCGGCGACATCTCCTGGGGTCTGACGTTCGACGAGGCGAAGCCGGATCTCGACTTCCTCCACGGACTGCCCGGCCGGAAGATCCTGCTGAAGGGTAACCACGACCTGTGGTGGCGCGGCATCACGCGCCTGAACACGCTCTATGACGACGTTTACTTCCTCCAGAACACGGCCGTCGCCGTCGAGGACGTCGTCGTCGCGGGAACGCGCGGCTGGAACGTGCCGGGGAGCCCCGACTGGGATCCCCACGACGAGAAGATCTACGTGCGGGAGGTACAGCGGCTTGAGATGTCCCTGAAAGCCGCTAAAAAGCTCTCTGACGCGCCGATCGTGGCCCAGTTACACTTTCCGCCTTTTAACGAGAAAAACGAGCCTACGGGCTTTACAGAGCTTCTGGCGGCGTACGGCGTGAAAACCGTCCTCTACGGCCACGTCCACGGCCAGGCCGCCCAGAAGCGCCTCTTCCGCGGCGAACGCGAAGGGATCGTCTATTACAACGTGGCGTGCGATTATCTCAACTGCATGCCGAAAAAAGTGAGGTAACCTGATGAAACGAGTCATTCTTATCGTGACCGACAGCTTCGGCGTCGGAGAACTGCCGGATGCCGCCCGCTACGGCGACGCGGGAACGTCGACGATCGGTTCGATCGTCCGCAAGGACCCGAACCTGTACGTGCCGAACCTGCGCAACCTCGGCCTCTTCAACATCGAGGGCGTGCGGGAGGGGTTCCGTGCGCGCAACATCCCGCCGATGTACAACACGAGCGCCGTTCCCGTTCCGCTCGGCTCGTACGGCCGCTGCGTCGAGGCGTCGAAGGGCAAGGATTCGACGACGGGCCACTGGGAGATCGCGGGCCTCGTGACGGAGGTCCCGTTCAACACGTACGACCACTTCCCGGAGGAATTCATCCGCGCGTTCGAGGAGCGGACCGGCCGCAAGGTCATCTGCAACGCGAAGGCGTCCGGCACGGCGATCATCGAGGAACTCGGACCGGAACAGCGGAAGACGGGCGCCTTGATCTGCTACACGTCCGCCGATTCCGTCTTCCAGATCGCGGCCGATACGGACGTCATCCCGCTCGAGGAGCTGTACCGCGACTGCGAGATCGCGCGCGAGATGCTCGTCGACGATCTGGCCGTCGCGCGCGTGATCGCAAGGCCCTACGAGTTCTACGCCGAAAACGAGGGCAGGGGATTCGCGGGCGGCGAGTACGTCAGGACGAGTGACCGGAAAGATTATTCTGTCAACCCGCCGGAGCGCACGCTGCTCGACTTCGTGAAGGACGGCGGCCATACCGTCTTCGCGGTCGGCAAGATCAACGACCTCTTCAACGGCACCGGAATCACCGAAGGCATCCACACGACCTCGAACAAGGACGGCATGACGCAGACGACGATCGCGATGATGAACACCGAGGAGGGCCTCATCTTCACGAATCTCGTCGATTTCGACACGATGTACGGTCATCGCCGCGATCCGGAGGGATACGGCGCCGCGCTCGAGGACTTCGACCTCCGCCTGCCGGAGATCTTCCAGCTGATGCGCGACGAGGACATCCTCATCATCACGGCCGACCACGGAAACGATCCCTCGCACACGGGCTGGGACCACACGCGCGAGTACACGCCGCTCCTCGTCTGCGGAAAGAACGTCCGCTCCGGCGTCGAACTCGGCACGCGCGAGACGTTTGCCGACATCGCCGCCACGATCGCCGACTATCTCGAAGTCGAAGCGCCGAAGCACGGCGCGAGCTTCCTCGGAGACATCCTCCGGTAACCGCTTGAGAACGAACCGATAACAACTGAGGTTCGGGCGACCGGATCTGCGCCAAGATCGTCGCGCGCACAGCGAACACGATCACCGTCGCGTTCGACGACGTATTCCTGAAGAACGGATCGACCGGAGACCATTGATCATCTGTGCTGAAAGAACAGGAGGGACCAGCGATGAGCAAACCCGCAAAAGTCTACTTTTCCCGTACCGTTTCCCCCGAAACCGTCGTCGCACTGTATGACCGGCTCGGCAAGAAACTGACCGGCCGGATCGCCGTGAAGGTGCATTCCGGCGAACAGGGAAACCAGAACTTCCTCCGCCCGGAATTCTGGAAGCCCGTCTTCGATCACGTCGGCGGAACGATCGTCGAATGCAATACGGCCTACTCCGGTCAGCGCAACTCGACGGCCAAACACATCCGCCTGATCAAAAAGCACGGCTGGACGGACGTCTTTCCCGTCGACCTGATGGACGCGGAAGGGCCGGACGTCACGATCCCCGTTCCTGAGGGATCGACCCATCTGAAGAACGACATCATGGGCAAGCATTTCCTCAACTACGATTCGATGCTCGTCCTGTCCCACTTCAAGGGCCACCCGATGGGCGGCTACGGCGGGGCTCTGAAGCAGCTCTCGATCGGATGCGCGTCGACGGCCGGAAAGGTCAACATCCATTCCGCGGGCCGCTACCGCTCCGCCCGCAGCCAGGGGATCGTCTGGATGAACCACGCGAAGCAGGACGCGTTCCTCGAATCGATGGCGGAGGCCGCGGGCGCCGTCGTCAACCACTTCAACGGCAACGCCGTCTACGTCAACGTCATGGCGAACATGTCGGTAGACTGCGACTGCTGCGCGGTCGCGGAGGATCCGTGCCTCAAGGACATCGGCGTTCTGATCTCGCTCGATCCGGTCGCGATCGACCGCGCGTGCATCGATCTCGTCAAGGCGTCGAAGGACGTCGGACGCGACCACTTCATGGAGCGCGTCAATTCCCGCAACGGCGAGCACACGATCGACGCCGCGGAGGCGCTCGGCGTCGGAACGCAGGACTACGAGCTCATCGAGCTGTGATCTGAAAAATAGCAAAGAAAAGGCCCGCTCCGGATCCGGAGCGGGCCGTTCTGTTTTATTGCGTTATTTGAGCGCGTCGGGGTTGAGTCCCTGAAGCTCCGGAAGGACGAAGAGGCCGTCCTTGCGGACGAGGACGCCGTCGAACCAGATCTCGCCGCCGCCGTATTCGGGACGCTGGATGTTGACGAGATCCCAGTGGACGGCGGAACGGTTCCCGTTGTCGCAGTCGTCGTATGCCTGGCCGGGCGTGAGGTGGAAGGATCCCGCGATCTTCTCGTCGAACAGCGTGTCGTTCATCGGATGAAGAACGTAAGGGTTGAGGCCGAAACTGAACTCGCCGAAGTACCGCGCGCCATCGTCGGTGTCGAGCAGCTCGTTGATGCGCTTCGTGTCGTTCGCGGTCGCCTCGACGATCTTTCCGTTGCGGACCTCGAAGCGGACGTCGGCGAACGTGAAGCCGGCGCGGAGGGACGTCGCGTTGTAGTGGATGTGGCCGTTCATCGAATCGCGGACGGGGCACGAGTACACCTCGCCGTCGGGGATGTTCTTATCGCCCGCGCATTTGACGCCAGGAAGGCCCTTGATCGAGAAGGAGAGGTCGGTATCGGGACCGAGGATGCGGACCTGATCCGTCCGGTCCATCAGGTCGACGAGCGGATCCATCGCGCGGCTCATCTTCGCGTAATCGAGCGTGCAGACGTTGAAATAGAAGTCGGTAAAGCCGTCGAGGGACATGTTCGAGGCCTGGGCCATCGAGTTGTTCGGATAGCGGAGGACGACCCATTTCGTGTTGTTGACGCGCTCGTTCTGGACGGGGAGGAGCGTCGAATCCCACAGGTTCTGTTTTTCCTGGGGAACGTCGGACAGCTCGCCCTTGTTCGGGTTCGCGCGGAAGGAGACGAACGCGTCCATCTCCTTCATCTGTTTGAGTTGGACGTCGCGCATCAGCTCGAGCTGTTCTTTCGAGCAGTGCATCGCCTGTTCACGGACCATCGCCGTATCGCGGATCTCGACGAACGGAACGCCGCCGCGCTTGTAGACATCGCGGATCATCTGTTTGATCATCGGGCGGCAGTCGTCGCCGTCGTAGGACAGAAGGATCTTCTCGCCCGGTTTCAGGGCGACGGAGTAGTCGAGCAGAAGGGCGCTCAGTTTTTCGATGCGGGTATCCATTGTGTTCTCCTTTGTTTTGTATACTTTCCGCGGCTTTGAAAAACGGCCGCGCAATTTACGTTTCCTTAACAATTCCCTGCGAAAATGTGATATAGTAAATCGCATACCACGGTCCACATCCGAGTATACCACGAACCGAAAGGAAACGCCATGAAACATATATTTGTCCTGAATCCGGCCGCCGGTAAATCGAAAGCCGAGAGGGACGTTCTTCCGGACATCATCGAGGCCGCGAAGGCGAAGGGCATCGATTACAGCATCCACCGCACCGGCAACGTCGGCGAGGCGACGAGCTTCGTCAAACGCACGTGCGAACAGAATACCGGCGAACAGTTCCGCTTCTACGCGATCGGCGGCGACGGAACGATCAACGAAGTCGCCTACGGCCTCCTCGGCGAACCGAACGCGGAGCTTGCCGTCATCCCTGCCGGCAGCGGCAACGACTTCGTCCGCAACTTCGGCGAAGCGAAGAACGGTTACTATTGGGACGCCCGGGTCAACGGCACCGTCCATCCCCGCTAC
>JAEEUO010000105.1 GCA_016286935.1 Bacillota bacterium
AAGATGGCGGTGTTCTCACCGTTGAGGTCCGTGTTGGCGGAGCAGTGCATCGCGGCGATGCCCTTGAGCGGGAGGTAGTAGTTCATCATCGAGAACATGCCCTTCTTCATCTCGCCGCCGTACCAGGTGTTGAGGATGACCTGCATCCGGCTCGTAAGGTTGAAGGCGACGGCGGTCTCGGAGTTCAGGCCGAGTTCCTTGTAGTTCTCGACCTTCGCCTTCGAGGCGGTGTAGACGAGGAAATCGGGCTCAAAGTGTTCCAGTTCCTCCTCGGTCGGCTGGATGAACATGTTCTTGACGAAATGGGCCTGCCAGGCGACTTCCATGATGAAACGGATCGCCATACGGGTCTCCTTGTTCGCGCCGCAGTACGCGTCCATTACATAGAGCTTCTTGCCGGAGAGCTGTTCCTGGGCGAGGCGCTTCAGGACCATCCAGTTCTCCAGGGAAAGCGGATGGTTGTCGTTCGGATACTCCTCGGTCGTCCACCAGACGGTGTCCTTCGAGTTCTCGTCCATCACGATGTACTTGTCCTTCGGCGAGCGGCCGGTGTAGATGCCGGTCATAACGTTGACGGCGCCGAGTTCGGTCATCACGCCCTTGTCGAAGCCCTCGAGGGACGGATCCATCTCGTCCTTGTAGAGGTCCTCAAACGAGGGGTTGTGGATGACTTCCTTGACGTCGAAGATGCCGTATTTTGCTAAATCAGTCGTTTTCATAGTGTCTTCCTCTCAATTCAGACAGGGTTCTTTTCCAAAACCATATTATAAAACAAAAGCGGTCTGAACTCAACCGCTTTCGTGATTTTCGTAATACCCGCCGCGGCGGATCGCGTCGCGGACGGCGGGATTGAGATACCGGTTCACGGTCTCCGCGGGGAGTTCTCCGCGGACGGCTCTCCGGATCTCGTCGGAGCTGATGACGAGCGGCTCGCTGCCGGCGACGAAGACCGAGGCGCCGTATTCCCTGCGGAGCGATTCCGCCTCCCGTTCGAGAACCGGACGGTCGCCCTCCTCGCGCGAGAACACGACGAGCTCCGCCATCCGGAGGATGTCCTCGAACCGCCGCCACTTCCGGAACTGGAGAAGCTGGTCGGAGCCGACGGTCAATAAAAACGAGTCGTCCGGGTACAGCGCGCGAAGCGCTTCGAGCGTATCGACCGTGAAGCTCGTCCCGTCGCGGCCGATCTCGATCGCGGAGATCTCCGCCCCCGGCACGTTGTCGAACGCGAGATGGCAGAGCTCCATCCGCGTCTCCGGGGAGGGGCTGTTCGCGGCGACCTGCTTGAGCGGCGGGATCGCGGCCGGGATGATCAGGATCCGGTCGGGCCGGACCGTTTCGTTCAGAAGCCGCGCGACGCGCTCATGGCCTCTGTGGGGCGGGTTGAACGTCCCGCCGTAGATCGCGGTCCTCATTTCAGATCGAAATCGTCCTCTTCGACGGGATCGAACGACGGGATCGGTTCGAGCTTGAACCGGTTCGCGGCGTGCTTCCGGTCGATCGCTTCCTTCACGGCCGGATCGTCGCAGACGCCGGTGAGAATGTACGTGTCGAGCGCCTCGTAGGTAAAGCCGAGCGCGTCCTCATCCGTCTTTCCGGAGAGGCCGTCGGAGGGCGCCTTTTCGACGAACCGCGCGGGCAGTCCAAGGATCCTGCCGACGATGCGGACCTCCGCCACGGTGAGACGGACCAGCGGCGCGAGATCGCCGACGGAATCGCCCCACCGCGTCGCGTAGCCGACGTAGGCCTCGGAGCGGTTGGACGTGTTGACGACGCGGCCGTTGATGCACTGGGAGACGGCGTAGAGCGTCGTCATCCGGAGGCGCGGGCCGAGGTTGATCGACGCCTGGCGAGAGAAGCCGGGCAGGTCATCCGCGAGTCCGGTCTCGATCGCGTGCCGGAGGCCGAGATAGCCGTCCTGAATGTTGACCGTTCCGCCGGGGATCCCGAGCGTCCGGATCAGATCCTTCGAGACGTCGATGTCGGGCTGCACGCCGTTCGGCATCATCACGCCGAAGACGCGGTCCCTTCCGAGCGCCTCCCGGCAAAGCGCGGCGACGACGGACGAATCCTTGCCGCCGGAGATGCCGATCACCGCGGGCGAATCCGGTCCGTTCACGCGGAACCAGTCGCGGATCCAGCCGACGAGGCGGCCGGTCAGCGCTTCGTAATCGCGTCCGTCGAGGTATTTCGCAAGCCGTTCGTTCATAGTTCTTTCCTCCTTGCGCGTCACGTTCCGCGCGTCAGATGTGGAGCGAGTTGTTCTCGTTCGATTCGTGGTTCATCCGCCAGTCGATGCCTCTCTTCAGGTACGCGACGTACTCCTCGGACTTGCACATGCCCTTTCCGTCGTCGTCGGAGATCTTCGCGACGTCGGTACCGTTGCAGCGCGTCGTCTTCATGACGATGTTGAGCGCGGGCTCGTCCGTATCGTTCGCGATGTACGTGCCGATGCCGAACGCGACCTTCGCGCGGCCGTTGAAGTGGCGGTAGATCCGCGTCGCCTTCTCGAAATTCAGGCTGTCGCTGAAGAGCAGCGTCTTCGTCTTCGGGTCGATGCCGAGCGACTGGTAGTGGGCGATCATCTTCTCGCCCCATTCGATCGGGTCGGCGCTGTCGTGGCGGACGCCGCTGAAGAGCGTCGCGTACGTCAGCTGGAAGTCCTTGAGGAAGCAGTCGGTCGTGATCGTGTCGGTCAGGGCCGTTCCGTTGAGGACGCCGTACTCCTTGACCCACGCCTCGAGCGCGAACCAGTTCGAGTAGGCCGGGTTGTGCTTCGGGATGCCCTGGCCGATGCACATGATCCATTCGTGGGCCATCGTGCCCATCGGCAGAACGGCGTGTTTCTTCGCGAGATAGACGTTCGACGTTCCCATGAACTCGGACGTCCCGAGGTCGGCTTCCTTCAGCCGGCGGACGGCGAGGTCCTGGGCCTCGGCGGACAGGCGGCGGCGCAGGCCGAATTCGGAGAAGCGGCCGATCTCGAATTCACCGGTCCGGAGCCCTTCGATCTTCGCCTCGAGGCGGTCCTGAAAGCTCTTGTACAGTTTATCGTAGTCATACGCCATCCGGAACCAGACCTCGTTTACGATCGCGAGCGTCGGGATCTCGTACATCGACGTGTTGAGCCACGTTCCCCTCGTCTCGATCCGGAGGCCGCACGCCGCGTCGGTGTCGATCGTGAAATCGGCGAACCGCGGCTCCCAGAGGCGCAGAAAGTCGACGTACGAGCCCTTGATCCAGCGGATCCCGTTCAGGTACGCGAGCTCGTCCTCGGTGAAGCGGAGGCCGCAGTAGAGCTTGATCTGGCGACGGATCTCCTCGACCATTTCGGGCGTGAAGTGAACGTCGGTGTTGCGGCATTTGAACGACCACGTCGTCTTGAAGCCGCTGAACTGGTGGTAGATGGCCTGGCCCATCGAGAACTTGTAGGCGTCGGTCTCGAGGAGGGATGTGATGATCTGATGCATGGCGGATTCCTTTCGTGGATAAATGCGCGGGGCGCGTCAATCGAGTTTGAGGTCGCCGTCCTTGACCCAGCCGGCCTTCCGGACGAGCGCGTGGATGAGGAGCGAGAGGATCGCGGGCAGTACGATCGCGATGAGGATGAGGCCGAGCCAGTCGAATCCCGTCGCGTTCGTCACGGTCGCGCCGCGGGCGATCGCCTTTTCGGACGGGGCGAGCCATCCGGTCCAGACGCCGATCGGGCCGCAGAGGCCGCACGTTCCCATGCCGGAGTTGATCGGCGCGCCGTTCATCTCGAGGCGGAAGAGGCACGTCGCGATCGGGCCGGTGATCGCGGATGCAAGCGTCGGCGCGATCCAGACGCGCGGGTTCTTCACGATGTTCGGCATCTGGAGCATCGACGTTCCGAGGCCCTGGGAGACGAGGCCGCCCCAGCGGTTCTCGCGGAACGAGATCACGGCGAAGCCGATCATCTGGGCGCAGCAGCCCGCGACGGCGGCGCCGCCCGCGAGGCCCGTGAGGCCGAGCACCGAGCAGATCGCCGCGGACGAGATCGGCAGCGTCAAGGCGACGCCGACGAGGACCGAGACGACGATGCCCATCCAGAACGGCTGGAGCTTCGTCGCGTTGTCGATCAGAATGCCGAACGCGTCCGCCGCCGAACCGATCGGCGGGGCTATCAGTTTTGCCAAAGCGACGCCGATCAGGATCGTGACGGCCGGGGTGACGAGGATGTCGACCTTCGTCTCCTTCGAGACGGCCTTGCCGAATTCGGCCGCGACGATCGCGATGATGAGGACCGCGAGCGGACCGCCCGCGCCGCCCTCCGCGTTCGCCGCCCAGCCGACGGCCGCGAGGCTGAAGAGCACCATCGGCGGCGCCTTCAGAGCATAGCCGATCGCGACGGCCATCGCGGGGCCCGAGACGGCCATCGCGTACGTGCCGATATCGACGAGCATCTGGACGGAAAGCTGCTGGCCGAGCGTCCGGATGATCGTGCCGATCAGAAGCGAGCAGAACAGGCCCTGGGCCATCGCCCCGAGCGCGTCGATGCCGTAGCGCTTTCCGGAAAATACGATATCCTTGCGTTTCAGGAACGCTTTGAAGTTGTCCATCCGTAGTCCTCCATAGGTGCGGGGAGAAGTGGGAATACTTATTTCAGTATAAACGAAACAAACGGCATTTTCCACAGGAAAAACGCCGTTTTACCGCTTTCTTCGATGAATTGTGTTCCGCCGCGGCGGTTGTTTTTCCGCGTTTGCTCCTCACGTCGCCGAGGAAGCGGCGGAGGCCCTCCGGAGCATCCTCCTCCCGCGCGCCGAGGCCCGTTTCGCCGAGGCGGACGTTCTTGTTCGTTCCGTGGTAATCGCTGCCCGCGGTGACGTAGAGGCCGTACCGGTCCGCGAACGCCAGCAGCTCTTCACGGATCTCCTCCGTAAAAGCGGAATAATACG
>JAEEUO010000106.1 GCA_016286935.1 Bacillota bacterium
CGTAAGATTCCACACGATCATCTGGCCGGCTATGCTGATGAGCCTCGACCTTCCGATCCCGCAGCACGTAAAGGGACACGGCTGGCTCCTGATCGACGGCGGCAAGATGTCGAAGTCGAAGGGCAACGTCGTCGACCCCGTGAAACTGATCGAACGGTACGGCGTCGACGCGCTGAAGTACTTCCTCCTGCGCGAATTCACGTTCGGCCAGGACGGCAACTTCACGAACGAGATCATGCTCAACCGCATCAACTTCGACCTCGCGAACGACCTCGGCAACCTCGTGTCCCGCTCCGTTGCGATGATCGACAAGTACTGCGGCGGCACCGTTCCCGCGGCGGGAGCCGTCGAGGGACCGGACGCGGAGCTTCGCGCCCTCGCGGCGGAAGTCCCCGGCAAGGTCGACAAAGCGATGGACGAGTTCGCGTTCCAGATCGCCCTTGAGGACATCTGGACGCTCGTCCGCCGGACGAACAAATACATCGACGAGACGGCGCCGTGGGTCCTCGCGAAGGATCCCGCTCTCAAGCCGCGCCTCGACGCCGTGATGCACAACCTCGCGGAATCGATCCGCCTCGTTTCGGTCCTCATCCAGCCGTTCATGCACACGACGACCGCGAAGATCCGCGAACAGCTCGGCCTGCCCGCCGGCGATCCGAAGTGGTCCGATCTCGACACGTTCGACATGATGGGCGGCGAGACGGTGAAGAAGGGCGAAGCGCTCTTCCCGCGGATCGACATCGAAAAGGAACTCGAGGCGCTTGAGGAGATCCGCCTCGCGGCGCTCAAAGAGGCGGGGATCGCTCCGGAACCCGAAAAGACGTACGAGCCGGTCAAGGAAACGATCGCGTTCGACGATTTCGAAAAGCTCGATCTCCGCGTCGGCACGATCCTCACCGCGAAGAAACACGAAAAGGCCGATAAGCTCCTCGTCTTCGAGGTCGACTTCGGCTTCGAGAAACGCCAGATCATCTCCGGCGTCGCGGGCTCGTACAAGCCCGAGGACTGCGTCGGCCAGAAGGTCGTCGCCGTGCTGAACCTCGCGCCGCGCAAGATCCGCGGCGTGGAATCGAACGGCATGCTCCTCTTCGGCCTGAACGGCGAGACGTACCGTTTCGTCACGACGGACGCCGAAAACGGTGATCTTGTCGGTTGATACCACACATGAACAAAATACTCTGCGATTCGCATTGTCACCTGAATGATCCGGCCTTTGCCGACATCTATGACGGCGTCCTCCGCGAGACGGAGGAATCGGCCGTCGGTCTTGTCGTGAACATCGGCTTCGATCTCGAAAACTCCGCGCTCGCCGTCCGCCAGGCCGCCGAAACGGACTGGATTTACGCGACCGTCGCGATCCATCCGACGGAGTGCTACGGCTACGGCCCGGAGGCGCTCGATGAGATCCGCAGGCTCGCGGCCTCCCCGAAGGTCGTCGCGATCGGCGAGATCGGCCTCGACTACCACTACGACGATACGGACAAGGAAAAACAGGAATACTGGTACCGCGCCCAGATCCGCCTCGCGGTCGAACTCGGCATGCCGATCTGCATCCACGACCGCGACGCCCACGACGACTGCCTCCGCATCCTGAAGGAGGAGGGCGTTTTGAGGGCGGGAAAGGAACCGCGGATCCCGGTCCTGTTCCACTGCTTCAGCGGAAGTCCCGAATTTGCGCGCCAGCTCGTGAAGCTCGGCGTTTACATCTCCGCCGCCGGACCCGCGACGTACAAGAACTCGAAGAAGGTCCCGGAGGTCGTGAAGGAGGTCCCGGACGACCGCCTGCTCATCGAAACGGACGCGCCGTTCCTGACGCCCGCTCCGTTCCGCGGACAGTTTCCGAACACGCCGAAGATGGTCGAATATACCTGCCGGAAGATCGCCGAGCTGAAGGGCCTCTCCTACGAGGAGACGGCCGCTCTGACGTATGCGAACGCGAAACGGTTTTATCGCATTCCATAACCCGGGTATTCTCAAATGCAGATCATAAATCAATATAAGGGGCTCCGGAGGGAGCTTTACGTCCTGCTGATCGGGCGCATCATGACGAACATGGGCTCGATGATCTGGCCGATGTTTACGTTGATCCTCAACCAGAAGCTCGGCCTCTCCGCGGGCGACATCGCGAAATACATGCTGCTCTACAGCATCGCGGCCTTCCCGATCAGCCTCATCGGCGGCAAGCTCGCCGACAAATACAACAAACGCAACATCATCGTCATCTGCGACGCGGTCTCGATCGCGAGCTATGTTTACTGCGCGCTCGTTCCGCTCACCCTGACGTCGATCATCGTCTTCGCGCTGGCGTCGCTCTTCCAGTCGGTCGAGTGGCCGAGCTACGACGCGCTCGTGGCCGACTTCACGACGTCGAAGGACCGCGACCGCGCGTATTCGCTCCAGTATCTCGGCGCGAACCTCGGCCTCGTCCTCTCGCCGACGATCGGCGGCCTCCTGTTCAACGAGCACCTCAACCTCGCGTTCCTGATCAACGGCATCGCGATCGCGGTCTCGACGGTCCTGATCTTCGCGCTGATCAAGGACGTCCACCGCGAGGAGGACGATTCGGTCGAGAGCGTCTACGAGGCGGCGATCGAGAGCGACGCGTCGACGTTCCGGTATCTCCTCACGAACCGCGTCGTTTTGCTCTACATCGCGATCTGCGCGCTCGCGGAGACCGTCTACATGATGTGGGACTACCTGATGCCGATGGATATGGCCGCCGCCCACGGCGATGCCGGCTCCGTCCTCTACGGCACGATCACGTCCGTCAACTGCATCGAGGTCGTCCTTCTGACGGCGGTCATCACGAAGCTCCTGACGGGCATGAAGGGACCCCACAGGATGATCCTCGGCCAGTCGCTGATCCTGTCGGGCTACGTGATCTTCATGTTCCTGTTCCGTTCCGCCGCGATGTGCTACGTCTCGATCATCGTCTTCACGGCCGGCGAGATCATCAACACGATCGCCTCGTCGCCGTTCCTCTCGCGCCGCATCCCCGCGTCCCACCGCGGGCGCATCATCTCCGTCATGAGCATCGTCTGCGGCGGCGTCGGCGCGGTGCTCCGGATGGTGATCGGAAAGGTGTACGACAACGACGGGTCGCGCGCGGCGTGGCTCTTCGTTCTCGGACTGGGTGCTCTTATTCTCAGCGGACTATCCCTGATGAGCAGATGGGACCGCCGCGATTACAAGGAACTCTATCGATAAGCATCATCAAAAAAACGACGTAACGCAAAAAAATGTCCCGTTGCTACGCTCGCGCTGCTATCCGAACGTCGCGGTACTAAGCTCTGTCTGCGCATCCGCTTGCCAATCGCTAAGTACCGACGTTCTCCACGCCGCAACGGGACGCTTTTTGCGTTTACGTCGATTTAACTTTGAAGGTGTATATGATATACTGTCTTATTGTGATAAACTGCCGGAGTATCGCTCCGGTCCGAAAGGATAACCGACTCAAGTGATTAAGAAGTTAGCCCCGTACGACAAGGGGTACGGAAAAGAGACGATCCTCGCGCCGGTGTTCATCGTCGGCGAGGTCGCGCTCGAGATCCTGATCCCGCTCGTCATGGCAAGGATCATCAACATCGGCCTCCCGAACGAAGACTACGGCTACGTCTTCCGCCAGGGCGGGCTGATGATCTTACTTGCGGTCCTGAGCCTCGCGCTCGGCGCGGCGTCGGCGCGGTGCGCGTCCGTCGCGGGCGCGGGCTTCGCGAAGAACCTCCGCGCGGCCCTGTTCCGCCGGATCCAGGATTTCTCGTTCGCCAACATCGACAAGTTTTCGACCGCGTCCCTGATTACGCGCCTCACGACCGACGTCACGAACGTCCAGAACGTCTTCATGATGATGCTCCGGATGATGTTCCGCGCGCCGATGATGCTGATCTGCGCGCTCGTGATCGCGGTCGGCCTGAACGGGCGGCTCGCGCTCATCTTCGCGATCGCGCTGCCGATCCTCGCCGTGACGACGGTCGTCCTGATGAAGGTCGGCTTCCCGCTCTTCCAGACGATGCTCAAGAAATACGACGCGCTCAACGCCTCCGTCCAGGAGAACCTGACGGCGATCCGCGTCGTGAAGGCGTTCGTCCGCACGGACCACGAAACGGAAAAGTTCACGATGAGCGCCGACGAGGTGCGCAAGGCCCAGGTCCGCGCCGAGAAGATGCTCGTCTTCGCGAGCCCGATCATGCAGTTCGTGATGTACGGCTGCATGATCGCGGTCTGCTGGTACGGCGGCAATATGGTCATCCGCGGCGACATGCTCCAGGGCGACCTGATGGCGTTCTTCAGCTACGTCGGCCAGATCCTCGGTTCCCTGATGGGCATCGCGATGATCTTCCTGAACTTCGTTCTGACGCGCGCCTCCGCCGGACGTGTCGCCGAGGTGCTCGACGAGGTCCCCGACATCAAGGAGCCCGAGAACCCCGTGACCGAGATCGCCGACGGCTCGATCGACTTCGATCTTGTGGATTTCGCCTACAGCGGCGACCGCTCGAAATACGTGCTCGAGGACGTCTCTCTCCACATCCGCTCCGGCGAGACGATCGGCATCATCGGCGCGACGGGCAGCTCGAAATCGACGCTCGTCCAGCTGATCCCGCGCCTCTACGACGTGACCGACGGTTCGGTGAAGGTCGGCGGCCGCGACGTCCGCGAATACGCGCTCGAACCGCTCCGCGACGCCGTCGCGATGGTCCTCCAGAAAAACGAACTGTTCAGCGGCACGATCAAGGAAAACCTCCGCTGGGGAAAACCCGACGCGACGGACGAGGAACTGGTCGCCGTCTGCAAAACGGCCTGTGCGGACGAGTTCATCCGGAGCTTCCCCGACGGCTACGACACGGTCCTCGGCCAGGGCGGAACGTCGCTCTCCGGCGGACAGAAACAGCGCCTCTGCATCGCGCGCGCACTGTTGAC
>JAEEUO010000107.1 GCA_016286935.1 Bacillota bacterium
AACAGGTTGAGGTCGAGACCCTGGACGAGATCCCACTGGTCCTGGGGAAGGACGCAGCGGTAGACGTCATCCTCGTAGAGCGTCCAGACGAGTTTCGAAGCGTCGAAGCTGTTCTCCGCGATGTAGCGGGCCGTGTCCTCGACAGGCATCGAGCGGCCGGTCAGCATGCTCTGGAGAAGCGCGCCGGTCAGCGAGCTGGCGGAACCCGAAGAGCCCGACGAACCGCCCATGAACATGTTGAGGAGTTGGAGGACGTCCTGGGAGGACTGGCCGTAGGACGAAGAGGACGAGCCCTGGCCGGAGAGGATCGAATAGGGATTGTTCTGGCCGCCGCCGCTCACGGCCTGGCCGCTCGCCGCCATGCCGGCGAAGTTTTTGATGCATTCGCTGTACTCGTCGTCGAGGCCGATGCCGTCGTAGATGTTGACGGCCGTGTTGACGTTCGACGCCTTCGCGCGGTACGGGAAGTAGATCGACATGCCGTAGGCGTTCGACATGTTGTTCGTGCGGTTGTACTTGATCGCCGAGAGCAGCGTGTTCGCGAGGCTCTTCGCTTCCTTCGTGCCGAGGTTCGACGCGAAGTGGATCAGGTCGATCTGGTCGATCTTGTTCGTCGAGAACTCACGCGTCGAGGAGCGCGCGTTCGAGACGGCGCGGTAGTCGTCCGAATCGATCAGGTCGCTCGTCGACGTCGAGAAGTCGACGAACGCGGATTTCATCGTGGTCGAAAGCTCCGCGAGGTCGACGACGGAGAGCGTCGTCTTCTGGCCCTTGCACGTCTGGTCGCAGACGGTCACGAAGTCGTCGCAGATGCTCTTGCCGACGTCGAGCGTCGCCATCGACGGGTTTGCCGCGAGATTCGTCAGCCAGTCGGTGTAGTACCAGCCGACGCCCGGCTCCGTCTCTTCGGACGCGACGAGGTAGTCCGCGTAGTTCGAGAGCATCAGAGCGTTTTCGGCCGTCGCCATCAGGCACGTGTCGAATCCGATCATATCGAACGTCGTCTTCGCGTTCTTAAGGGCCGTGTTGATCTCCGCGAGCGTCATCGTCCCTTTCGAGGAGTTCGTCTCGTCGTAGCCGTAGCCCTGGAGCGAGCCGCCGCCGTGGTCCCAGAAGATCAGCATGTTGCGGTTCGCGGGGAAGTTCTGTCTGCAGTATTTGATGAACGCTTCGAGGTTCGCCTCGTCCGTCATCGAGCCGCCGCCGAAGTTGTCCTCGAGGCGCTCAAGCGTACCGTCGTCGACGCGGTAGATCTGATGGACGCTGTTCGAGATGCCCTGGATGTGCCAGGTCTTCGCGCCGCCCGTGCAGACGATCACGCGCACGTTGTCGTTGAGCTTCGCGCTCGCCATCTCCGAGAGGTCGCGGGAGGCCATCGCGGAACGGCTTTCGAGGTCGGCGCCGCACATCCAGACCATGATCGTGACGGTGTCGCGCTTGTTGCCGAGGATCTTCGTGAACTTCGCGCGCGCGCCCGTCGCGACGTTGCGGTTCAGAACGCCGTTGTTCGAGGACTGGGTCCACGCGTTCAGCGTCTGAGCCTGGGTCGCGGGCTGGTTCGCCGGCTGCGTCGCGGCCGGCTTCGGCGTCGTCGCCGGTTTGTGCGTGCCGTTGTTCGTCGCGGAGCCGGACTGGGTGATCGTCGACGGCTGCGAGGAGGACGAACCGAGGCTGAAGAGGTTCGAGACGGGGTTCAGCGAGTTGAGGCTGTGGATCGTCTGGCTGACGGGGGACGAAGGCTGGTTCGCCGGGGTGCCGCCGCCGAAGAGATTCGAAAGGAGCCCTCCTCCGCCGCCTCCGAAGAGGCCCGAGAGCGCGCCGCCTCCGCCGCCGAAGACGAGCAGGAGGATCAGGATGATGATCGGGATCTTGAAGCCGCCGGAGCGTGTTCCGCCGCCGGAATAGTAGTCGCGGTCGTCGCTCGTGTTCGAGGAGCCGGAGGGCCGTTTGCCCGAGCCGCCGCCGAAACCGCCGAAGCCGCCCGATCCGCCGGACGGACGCTTCGCGCCGGGCGTTCCGCTTCCCGTTCCGACCTTGCCGGTGCCGAGACCTTCACCGCGGCGGTATACGCCCTTTCCGGATCCGGTCACGTTCGTTTTTCTGCTGGGGGGTCTGTTGTTGTCTGCCATGATCATTCACCTCTCAGTTCCGGTTGACCTGTGGAGATTTGGCCCGCGGCCGTTCCTTCCGTTGACGGGACGACCGGCTTATCCTTTACTTTTTCCATGAAGTAGATGCGGGAGCCGAAGTCCTGGAAGACGCGGACCTCGTCGCTGAGGCCCGTTCCGCCGAAGGACTGCTTTAAGTGGACGCCGCCGTACATCAGCGTGTCGCCCGAGGCCGTGACGTCCTCCGTTTCGCCGTTCTCCTTGAGGAACCGCGCCGCGATGTTGAGCAGCATCGAGTCCTGTTTGAAATGGATCGGAGAGCCGGTGTTGACGAGATCGCCGAAGATGCGCACGTCGTATTTCAGCTGGCGGTTCGAGAAGCGGTAGAACGCCTCCGGTTCGAGTCCGCGCGCGAAGTAGGTGTGGAACTGGGTATTCGGAACGGCAAGCTTCTGCATCAGGAAGCCGACGGCGCGCGTCTTGTCGCGCGAGACGACGGTCCATTCGGTGAGGTTGCCGTCGTAGCCGCCCGCGGAGACGACGCCGGCGCGCGAAACGCCGTTCGTCTCGAGGCCCTGGAAGGCGCGTCCGCGGTAGAAATCGCCGAACTGGAGGACGTCGCGCCACTTCTTGTAGAGCTCGATCTGGGCCTTGATGGCCTTGAGTTCCTCCGCCTTCAGGTCGCAGAAGTTCAGCTCGTAGCCGAAGACGCCGAACGCCGCGACGTTGAACCGCGTCTCGAGAGGCGTCTCGCGGAGCGTCTGGTGGTTCGGACAGGACGAGACGTGGGCCGAGACCGTCGACATCGGGTAGCCGTAGCTGTAGCCCGTCTGGATCGACGCGCGGCACAGGGCGTCCGTATCGTCGCTCGCCCAGATCTGGGGGAAGTACGCGAGGATGCCGAGGTCGAAGCGGTTGCCGCCCGACGCGCACCCCTCGAAGAGGATCTTCGGGAAGCGCTTCACGAGCTCGCCCATCACGCGGTAGAGGCCGATGACGTACCGGTGGAAGACCTCGCCCTGGCGTTCCGGAGGAAGCGTCTGGGAGAAGACGTCCGAGAACGGCCGGTTCATATCCCACTTCACATAGGTTATATTAGCAGATTTGAAGACCTTCGTCATCGTTTCGATGAGATGATCCTGAACGGCCGTGTTCGTGAGGTCGAGGATGCGCTGGTTGCGCCCTTCGGAATGGAGCGTGTATTTGTTCTGGATGACCCAGTCGGTGTGGGCGCGGTAGAGCTCGCTGTTGACGCTGACCATCTCCGGCTCGACCCACAGACCGAACCGGAGGCCGAGCTCGTTGATCTTGTCCGCGATGCCCGAAAGGCCCTTCGGCAGTTTCTTCGTGTCGACGATCCAGTCGCCGAGGCCCGCCTTGTCGTCGTTCCGGTTCGTGAACCAGCCGTCGTCCATGACGAAGAGCTCGACGCCGGTGTCCTTCGCCGCCTTCGCGAGCTTCAGGAGCTTCGCCTCGTCGATCTTGAAGTAGCACGCCTCCCAGCTGTTGCAGAGGACCGGCCGCGCCTTCTTCTTCCACTCGCCGCGGACGACGTGGTTCCGCACGAAGCGGTGCATGTTGCGGCTCATTCCGTTGAAGCCGTCGGGCGAGTACGTCAGGACGGCCTCGGGCGCCTCGAACGATTCGTCCTTCGGGAGCGTCCACGCAAAGCCGCGCGGGTTGATGCCCGTCACGAACCGCGTCTTGCCGAACGCGTTCACCTCGACGGCCTCGTAATGGTTGCCGCTGTAGATGAGGTTCGACGCGTAGCAGTCGCCGCGGTCCTCGGTCGTCTCCGCGGGATGGAGCATCACGAACGGATTCGCGCGAGACGAGGACGTTCCGGAGAACGAGTCGCTGACGAGCTTGCCGCTCGAGAGGACGCGGTCCTCGCGCTGCATCTCGCGGGCCCACGCGCCGTGGAACGTCGTGAGGACGTAGCCGGGCAGGTCGAAGTCGAGCTGGGCGCTCATCAGGCGCAGGAGCGTGACGTCCTTCGTGCCGTTGTTCGTCAGCTTCGCGCGGCGGGTGATGACGTCGCAGTCCTCGAAGACGTAATAGTCGAGTTCGAGCGTCAGCGCGTTCCAGGTATCGAACAGGCTGACCGCGAGCGTTTCGACCTCGTCCTTCTCGTCGTACGAGCCGGGCAGCGTGTCGAATTCCGCCTTTCCCTCGGACACGTCCGCGCCGAGGAACCGGAAGTCGCTCGTGCGGCTGCCGTCGGACTGGATGATCTCGACGAACGGTTCGCGCATATCGCCCTTCCCGCCCCACGACGCCTCGAGGCGCATGTCGTCGAGCGTGTATTCGGGGTGTTCGCCGTCGTACTGGCACGAATTGCCGGGCTGGAAGGCGTGCTTCTCCGCGAGGGCGGTGAGCGCCGCGATCGCGGCGCCGTCGTCCTCCGGGATCAAAAGCCTCCGGCCGTAGTAGAGGTGTTCGAGCTGGCCCGTCGGGAGCGTCCGGAACGCGTACGTCGTCCGCTCCGTCGAAAGCACGAACCAGCTGTCCTGAATGATCCGGATCATCGTTTATTCCGCTTTCTTCGCGGCGAGTTCCGCCGTGATCTCGTTGACTTTCTGTTCGTTGAGCAGGAACTTCTTCTTGAACCACAGGATCGCGACGATGAGGCCGACGATCGGCAGGATCGTCATCGTCATCCGGAGGCCGGTGCGGGAGGCGTCGGAGACCTGGAGCGAGAAGTCGATCAACTTGTCCGCTTCGGAGACTTCGGTGCCGCTCTGGAGGCTGAAGACATGGAGGCAGATCGAGGCGAGGAACGCCGCGACGCCGGAGGCGAGC
>JAEEUO010000108.1 GCA_016286935.1 Bacillota bacterium
TCGTACTTCAGGTATCCGGCGTCGTCGTAATCGTCGTCGCCGATGTCCTCCCGGTAGTCGACCGGGACCGTCGGTTCGATGCCGATGCCGTGGATCGCGTTGCCGTTCGGGCTGAAGTATTCGAGGATCGTGAGCTTCAGGCCCGCGCCGTCGGACCACAGCGTGCCGAATTCCTGGATGATGCCCTTGCCGAACGTCGTTTTGCCGACGATCTCGCCGACGCCGTAGTCCTTCATCGCCGAGAGGAGGATCTCCGACGCGGACGCGGATCCGCCGTCGCACAGGAACACGACCGGGAGCTTCGTTCTGCCCGACCGGGCGGAATAGAAGTCGCGGTTTCCGTCCCGGTCCTCGGTGTAGACGACGACGCAATCGTCGAGGAACTCGTCCGCGATCTTCACGGCCTGGTCGACGAGGCCGCCCGGATTCGAGCGGAGGTCGACGACGAGGCCCGTGACGTCCGCCTTTTCCATCGCCTTGAGCGCGGTCTTGAATTCGCTCGCGGTGTTGTTTTCAAATTCGCTGATGCGGATGTAGCCGACGTTTTGTTCGAGCATCGACGTCCGCACCGTCTCAACGACGATCTTCTCGCGGACGAACGTGTACTCCTTCGACGTTCCGTCGCGCATGATCGTCACGTTGACGCTCTTTCCCGCTTCGCCGCGCATGTGGTTGACCGCCGCGTCGAGGTCGTCGCCCGAATAGGCGATCCCGTCGACGTGGGTGATCACGTCGCCCGCGCGGACGCCGGCGCGCTGGGCCGGCGTGTTGTCGATCGGCGAAACGATGTAGATCACGCCGTCGCGGTTCGTGACCGACACGCCGATGCCGTAGAATTCGCCTTCGTACGACATCATCAGCGTCTCGAACTCCTCGCTCGTCAGGTACGCGGAATACGGGTCGCCGAGGCTGTCGACGATGCCGTGGAGCATGCCGTCCACCATCGTGTCGCGGTCGACGTCGCGGTAATAATTCTCTTCGATGTAGTCGATCAGATCCGACGCGCGCTCGAACGTCTCCGCCTTTTCCTTGTAATCGTTGTACGTGATCTCCGGGACCGTGACGTACCCCGGATAGGAATCCGGAGCCGGCGCCTTCGACTCGGCGTAGCGGTACGCGGCGTATCCGCCGGCACCCGCGCCGATCAGGCAGACCGCGAGCAGGAGCGCGACAAACGCACCCTTTTTCATGCGGACGCCCGTGCGCTTCCGGACGGTCATCTCCGGCGTGTCAGACGCCTCGTTCACATACGCGGCGTGTTCGAAGACCTCTTCGGTTTCGTATTCGCCCTGTTTTTTCGTTTCGCGTTCGTTCATGTTCTGTCCTCGTTTGTCATGCGTCCTCTTCCGCGATGTCCGTCGCGCGGAACTGGACCGACACGCGGTCCTTCCAGACGTTTTTGATCGGGTTTCCCGCCACGGCCAGGGGCTTCCCGGAGCCGAGCAGGGTCTTCTGTTCCTCGGTGACGCGGAACAGCACGCACGGGACTCCGCCCGCGCGGAAGCGGACGTGGCGTCCCTCCGTCCCCATAAAGGCGACGTCCTCCGGGATGACGTTCCGCATGCAGAAGAGCGGTTCCGGGTTCTCCGCGCCGAACGGGCTCATGCGTTCGAGATCGCGGACGAGATCGAACGTCACGTCGCCGGGTTCGATCACCCAGTCGATCCGGAGCGTCGGAACGAACCGCTCGGGGAAAGCGTCGCAGAGGATCCGCGCTTCGCCGTCCAGAAGGGACCGTACCTCCTCGAAGTTCTCCTTCGGGATCGAGAGGCCGCAGGCGCTTTTGTGGCCGCCGAAGTGGGCGTACAGGTGTTTCGCCTTCGCGAGGAGCTCGTACAGATCGATCCCGTCCGGGCTCCGGCCGCTCCCCTTGTACATGCCGTTCTTCGCTTCCGTGAACAGCACGACCGGGCGGCCGAACCGGTCTTTCAGCTTGCCCGCCGCGATGCCGAGGATGCCTTCGTGGGCGTTCGGATCGAGGAGAAAGACGAGCGGCGGCAGGCTGTCCTCCGGGAGGACCTCCAGCGCGTTCTCGTAGACCTGTTCCTGGAGCTGTTTCCGTTTCGTGTTCTCCTCCTCGAGCGCTTCCGCCCGCGCGAGCGCCTCCCCGGGCGTCTTCGCGCGAAGGAGGGCAAGGCCGTCCCCGGCGCTTCCGATCCGCCCCGCGGCGTTGAGGCGCGGAACGACGCCGAACGCGATCGATTCGCCGTTCAGCGTTTCGGGAAGGCGCGCGACCTGTTTCAGCGCGCCGGCAAACGGCCGCTCCGCGCGGTTCAGGATCGCCGTTCCGTATTTGACGATCGTGCGGTTCTCACCGGTCAGCGGAACGATGTCGCCGACCGTCGCGATCGCCGCGTAATCCATCACGGCGAGCATGTCCTTCCGCTCGAGCGGGACGAGATTTCCGCGGGCGCCGCGCTCCTTCGAACGCGCCTCGAGCGCCTGGACGAGCTTGAACGCCACGCCGGCGCCGCAGAGCACCGCCTCGGGATAGCCGGATCCGGCCATCTTCGGGTTCAGGATCAGGCAGTCCGGCAGCGTCGCGTCGGGTGTATGGTGGTCGGTGACGACGCAGTCCACGCCGAGCATCTTCGCGAACCGCACCTCTTCGGCGGAGGTGATGCCGCAGTCGACCGTCACGATGAGCTTCGTTCCGTTCGCGGCGATCTTCGCGACGGCGGCCTTGTTCATCCCGTAGCCCTCGTCGAAGCGCGACGGGATGTAGTGGGTCACGCGCGCGCCCATCTTTCCGAGGACCTCCGTCAGGATCGCGACGGCGGAGATGCCGTCGCAGTCGTAATCGCCGTAGACGCAGATCTTCCGGCCCGCTTCGACCGCGTCGAGGATCTTCGCGCAGACCGCGTCCATATCGCGGAAGAGGAACGGATCGTAGGCCGTCTTCGGCCTTTCCGCGAGGAACTCCTCCGGATCCGCGATCCCCCGCATGCAAAGAATCCCTGCGACGGGGTCGGTGACGCCCGGGAGGGATGCCTGCGGTTGGGATGCGGGATAGATCCAGTGCTTTTTCATGGCGGATGGAGCGCGTCAGTAGGCGTACACGCCGAGGTATTCGGGGCTGATCGGGTTCTGGTAGACGCCGTTCAGACGGACTTCGAAGTGGACGTGGGGACCGGTCGACATGCCGGTCGAGCCGGACCACGCGACCTGCTGGCCTTTCGTGACGACGTCGCCCGCCTTGACGAGCAGCTTCGTGTTGTGGGCGTAGAGCGTGACGATCCCGCCGCCGTGGTCGATCATGACCATATAGCCGTAGGAGTTGTTCCAGGCGGCTTTGATGACCGTGCCGGCGTTCACGGCGAGGACCTCGTTGTACGAGCCGACGCCGATGTCGATGCCGGTATGGAGTTTATACGTGCCGAGGATCGGGTGGATCCGGTAGCCGAAGGGAGAGGTGATGCGCGTCGAGGCGGGGACGGGCCAGAGCATCGTTCCGCCGACGTAGGCGGCCGACGTCTGGAGCTTCAGGATCTCGGCCGTCAGCGCGTTCGCCTCGGCCTCCATCGCGTCCTCCTGGGCCTCGAGGAGCTTCGTGTTCTGTTCGACGGAGGCCTTCGTCGAGGCGACCTCGGAGCGCGCCGATTCGAGGGACTGCTGCTGTTCGACGGCGGCTTTCTGTTGAGCTTCAAGGCTGGCCTGGAGCGTCTCGAGTTCCACGCGGTAGTCGTGGAGCGTCTCGTACTGGTCCTTCAGCTGTTCGAGGAGATCGACGTCGTTGTCCATGATCCGAGCGGCCATGTCGATGTTCGTCATCAGGTCGGTGATCGATTCGGAGCCGAGGAGGATCTGGAGGATCGACGCTTCGCCGTTCTTGTACATGTTCCGGATCCGGAGACCCATCATCTCGTCCTGATCGGCGACCTCGGACTCTTTTTTGTTCAGGGCGTTTTGAGCGTCCGCCACGCGGCGCTTCGTGTCGTCGATCTCGGCGTTGAGCTTGTCGACGGCGGCCTCCGCGGAGGAGATCGAGCGGTCGAGGGACGTCAGCTTCGACTGGAGCTCCTTCGCCTCCTTCTTTCCGGATTCGATCTGGGCCTTCAGGTTCTTCAGCTGACTCTGGATCGACGAGAGCTCGTTCTTCGCGTCCTCGAGCGCGCCCGCGTACACGCTGTTTGCCGCGCCGATCGCGGAAAACAGCAGCACAAGCGCAAGGAGGAGCGCCGCGAGGCGTCTGTTCGGTTTTCGTTCGCTGTTCCGTTTCATCCGGTTCCTTTCCCGCATCACGCGCGGTCGCGGTTGTCGAGGAAGCGGCGCATCGAGACGATCGAGCCGGCGGCGCCGATCGAGATCCCGAGGGCCATGAAGATGATGATGAGGTTTTTGATGAGGAAATCGGCCGGTACAAGGCTCACGCCGAACATGACGATCGCCTGGGGGCCGAGTTCGGAGAGAAGGCGCGTATAGATCAGCGCGATCAGCCCCGCGGAAACGGCGGCCGAAAGGAATCCGATCAGCATGCCCTCAAAGAGGAACGGCAGGCGGATGTACCAGTTCGTGGCGCCGACGTATTTCATGATGTTGATCTCGTCCGAACGGGCGACGACGGTCAGTTTGATCGTGTTCGAGACGACGATGACGGAGACGAGGATCAGGAATCCGATCAGGATCATCGCGGCGAGCTGGATCCCGTCGGTGATGCGGATCAGCCGTTCGACGACGTCCTGGTAGTACTTGATGTCCTCGACGCCGCTCATCTCCCTCGCCGCGTCGACGACGGCGTCGGCGTCCTCGAGCCGCACCACGGTCACGCGGAGGGAATTCGGCAGCGGGTTCTTCGTCAGGCCTTCGAGCAGATAGGCGTTGTCGCCCCACTTGACCTTGTATTCCTCCATCGCCTGGTCCTTCGAGATGTACGTCACCT
>JAEEUO010000109.1 GCA_016286935.1 Bacillota bacterium
ATATAGGTGGATTTACCGCTCATGTTCGGGCCGGTGATCAGCAGCAGGCTCTGCTCCCTGCGCTCCAAATAGCTGTCGTTGCTGACGAAGATGCCGTTTTCGATGCTCTGCTCGATCACGGGATGTCTTCCCTTTTCGATCAGGATCACGTCGCCGTCGTCCACCAGGGGCTTCACGTAGCCGAGCCGCTCCGCGACCTCGGCAAAAGAAAGGAGCACGTCCAGCGCGGAGACCGCGCCTGCGCTCTTTTGGATGGAGGGGATCTCATCCTGCACGCGCGCGCGGATCTGCTGGAAGAGCTCGTATTCCAGCTTGTTGATCTTGCTCTCGGCGTTGAGGACGAGCGATTCCATCTCCTTGAGCTCCGGCGTGATGAAGCGTTCTCCGCCCACCAGCGTCTGTTTGCGGATGTAGTTCTCCGGGACCTTGTCCCTGAACGAGTTCGAGACCTCGATGTAGTAGCCGAAGACCTTGTTGTACGAGACGCGCAGGTTCTTGATCCCCGTCCGCTCGCGTTCGACCGATTCGAGGTTCGCGATCCACTGCTGGCCGTCGGCGATCGAGGCCTTGAGGTCGTCGAGTTCTTTCGAATAGCCCGGCTTGATCAGGCCGCCCTCGCGGATCAGGAACGGCGGATCCTCGACGATCGCGCGTTCGATCGAGTCGTGGAGCTCGCGCATCTCGGAGATGTCCGCGGCGAGTTCCTCGAGCAGCGGGTCACCGATCTCCGCGAGGCTCGCCTTGATCTCCGGCAGCCACGCGATCGAGTTCCGGAGGGCGATCATGTCGCGGGCGTTGGCGTTTCCGCACGAGACGCGCCCCGTCAGCCGCTCGAGGTCGTAGATGCCCTTGAGCGCCTCCGCGAGGTCGTTCCGGAGCAGAACGTCGTCCGTCAGCGTTTCGACGGCGTCGAGGCGCGCCTTGATCGCCGGAAGCCGGTTCAGCGGCTCGCGGAGCCATTGTTTCATCTTGCGCGAGCCCATCGCCGTATGGGTCCTGTCGAGCACGCCGAGGAGCGCGCCCTGGGGCTTCTTCTCGAACAGCGTCTCGGTCAGCTCAAGATTGCGGATCGTGTATTTGTCGAGCGACATGTGGTCGCGCGTCGTGTAGACGTTCAGGCGGGAGAGATGCGAAAGATCCTGTTTCTGGGTCTCGAAGAGATAGGCGAGGAGCGCCGCGAGCGCGCAGACGATCTCCGGCTCCTCCTCGAGGCCGATCCCGCGCAGGGATCCGGTGCGGAAATGGGAGAGGATGCGCTCGTTCGCGGCCTTGCCGGTGTAGTGGGCGCCGTCGAGCGGCGTGACGAGGACGTCGACGAACGCGAGGACGTCGCTGCCCTCCGCGAACGCGGGATCGTCCGAATCGACGAGCAGCTCGCGCGGGCGGATCTTGACGAGCTCGTTCGAGAGCCGCTCCGCCGCGTCCGCGCCGCGGAACGACGTCGCCGCCATCTCGCCGGTGGAGATGTCGCAGAAGACGAGCCCCGCGCCCTCCTCGTCCTCGTAGATCGACGCGAGGTAGTTGTTCTCGCTTTCCGAGAGCATCGTCTGGGCCGTCACGGTCCCGGGCGTGACGATGCGGATGACCTCGCGCTTCACGAGTCCCTTCGCGAGCGCCGGATCCTCGACCTGTTCGCAGATCGCGACCTTGAAGCCCTTGGCGATCAGCTTCGCGACGTACGTATCGACGGCGTGGTACGGGACACCGCACATCGGCGCGCGCTCCTCGAGGCCGCACGCCTTGCCGGTCAGCGTGATCTCCATCGCCTTCGACGCGACGAGCGCGTCCTCGTTGAACATCTCGTAGAAGTCCCCGACACGGTAAAAGAGGATGCAGTCCTTGTACTGCTCCTTGATGTCGAGATACTGTTGAAACATCGGGGTCACGGGCATGTCAGGATCCTTCCGGGACGGCCGGCGGGCGGCGCGATCGTGCGTTCAATAAATGCTTAATAGTGAATTCCAATCAGTTACTTAAGGAAATCGCTCGCGGCCTTGAGTCCGTAGGCCGGCGCGGCGTAGAGCGCGGCGTTGCGGATCGCGAGCGCCATGACCTCGACGGAGAGCGCGAGGAGCGCGTCGATGCCGACTTCGACCTGGCCGCTCGCCATCGCGAAGATCGTATCGCCGTCGGCCGTCGTATGGGTCGGGAGGATCGCCTTCGCGTAGCCGTTGTGGGCGACCTGTGCGAGCTTGTTGGCCCATACCTTGTCGAGCCGCGCGTTCGTGATGACGCACGCGATCGTCGTGTTCGTCACGGATTTGATCGAGTTGTTCTTCTCTTCGTCGCCCCACAGGTAGCGCGCCTTGCCGACCTCGTCGTACATGACGCGGAGCGAATCGTCGAGGCCGGAGTGGTCGGGCTTGAGGATGCCCGCGATGACCTTCTTCCGTTCGATGTCGTAGATATCGCCGAGGGCGTTCAGCGCGACGATCGCGCCGATCTTGACGTCGCCGACCTGGACGGCGTACGCGCCGAGGCCCGCCTTCATCATGTCGGCCGAACCGCGGAACTTGCCGACGGTCGCGCCGCAGCCGGCGCCGTAGTTGCCCTGTTTGAACTCCGCGCCGGCGAACGCGTTTTTGCACGCCTCGTAGCCCATCGCCTTGTCCGGGCGGATCTTGTTCGTCACGAGCTCGAGGTCGAAGCACGACGCGCCGCAGACGATCGGGACGAGTCCGAAGCCGGTGTCGAAGCCGTGGCCCCTTTCCTCGAGGAACTTCATCGCGCCCGCGGTTGCTTCGAGACCGTACGCGGAACCGCCGGAGAGCATCACGCAGTGGATCTGCTGGACGGTGTTCATCGGCTTGAGCAGCTCCGTTTCATGGGAGGCCGGGGATCCGCCGCGGACGTCGACGCCGGCGAACGCGCCCTGCGGCGCGAGGATCGCGGTACAGCCGGTCGCCGCCTCAACGTTCTGGGCGTTTCCGAGCTTGAAGCCTTCGATTTCGGTGATCTTGATCTCTTTCATTGCAGTCCTCCTGTCATATATGGCGGCACAAAAGTGACGGTTTCCAAAGATATTGATTATTATACCTGTTTTTTTGCGGACTTGCACGAAAAACACATAATTTTGTGTTAGAATACATGGAGAAACGCAAGATAGCCCGTCGACCGAAAGGAGTCCCGATGAAGCGGCCGAAGATGATCTTCTTCGATTACGGCAACACCCTCGTCCACGAACCCTCGTGGTCGATCGTACGCGGCCTTACCGCGCTCTGGCCGTACCTCGCCGAAAACCCGAAGGGCTTTACGCCCGAAACGTTCGAGCCGATCGCCTACGAAACGATCAAAAAAAGCTGGGAATGCGTGAAGCTTGGCTACGAGATCCCCGAGCGCACGTTCATGCACGCCGCGTTCGATCCGAACGGCCTCGTGTTCGGGATCCCCGACGAGGAGATCGAATACGTCTACTTCATGGCGTCGATCCCTCCCGTGCTGATCCCCGGCGTCGCGGAGGCGCTCGCGTTCTGCCGCCGCGAAGGGATCCGCACCGCCGTCGTTTCGAACCTTTCCTACGACGCGAAGGTCCTCGAACGGCGCCTGAAAACGCTGATCCCCGACCACTCCTTCGAGTTCGTCCTCGCCTCCTCGAATCTCTTCTTCCGCAAGCCCCACCCCGCGATGATGGAAGCCGCCCTCGCGAAGGCAAAGCTCGACCCGGCGGACGTGTGGTTCGTCGGCGACAACTACCACGCCGACATCGCTCCGAGCCACGCCCTGGGCATGGTCCCGGTGTGGTTCGAATACGAAATGAGATCCTTCTACCACGTCGAACCGTTCCACGACGAGCCTCCGTTCCCGTGCCTGCGCATCACATCCATGCAGGGGCTTGTGGACACAATCAAAATGCTTAGATGAGGTTATGAGCGTGTGTTCCGAACGTTTCTGTTGTACTCATGAAGCGTGCCCGCAGAGAGGAACAGACGCGTATAACCGTTTCTGAAAGGAGTTTGCATATGTCACACATCAATCGACTGAAGTACGTATGGATCGCTCTCATCGTGATCGTCCTGCTCGTCGGCGGCTTCGTCTTTACGGAGCGGTATATCGAGTATAAGAAACTGATCTCTGAATCCCACGTCGTCGACCAGACCTCTTCGACCGTCACCACCGGCGGCGGCCAGGCCTCGGGTCTTATCGCCCAGCCTTTGAATTCGGATTTGAGCGGCGACGTCCGGACCGTCCGCGTCTCGACGGTCGAGGACCTGCTTGCGGCGATCGGCTCGAATACCGTGATCGAGCTTGAGCCCGGAACCTATGATCTGACCGGATATCTGTCCAAGCTCTGGGCGGAGGATTCGCAGTCGTCGAAGCGCGTCCACCACAGCTTCGGCTATCTCCGCGGGAGTTACGACCAGCCCGAACTCGTCATCTGGCCGGTCGTGAATCTGACGATCCGCTGCGCGGATGAAACGCAGCGCGCCAGTATCTATTCGACCTACGAACATGCGAATGTCCTGACATTCGCACACAGCGAAAACATCACCCTCTCTAACCTCGTTATCGGTACAACATCATACGAGTATTACCCCGATACCTATTATCCGGACGATACGAAGGACGCGCTCTGTTTTGACACGTGTGCGAACGTGACGTTGGATCATCTTTGGTTAGGAGGCTATAACCGCTATGCCCTTTCCGTAAAAGGGGGCGAAGGCGTTTATACCATTTCCGACACATTGATCTCGAATCAAAGCAATATCGGCCTCGACCGGGAGAACAAATATGTCGACTTCAACATCACCGGTTCGAAAGCCGCCTTCTGTTTTGAAAACTGCGTTTTGGAAGGCCTACTGTCGAAAAACGTGTTTTCGGCGAACTTCCCGACGGCGGAAATGATCTTTGCCGACTGTCTGTTCC
>JAEEUO010000110.1 GCA_016286935.1 Bacillota bacterium
GATCCAGGATCCGGTCGCACATGTCCGGATGGTCCGGCGTGCCGAGACGAATCTGGGCGATCTCTGCGCGGACGCGCTCCGCGCGGCCTCGGGAGCGGATGTCGCCGTGATGAACGGCGGCGGGATCCGGACGAACATCGCGGCGGGCGACGTGACGTACGGCAACATCGTCAGCGTCTTCCCGTTCGGCAACGCGCTCTGTGTGCTCGAGGTGACCGGACAGCAGATCCTGGACGCGCTCGAATGGGGCGCGCGTTCCGTTCCCGGCGAGACCGGCGGATTCCTCCAGGGCTCCGGAATGACTTCCGCGATCGACGTATCTGTCCCGAGCGGGTGTGTGACCGGCGGCAACGGAGAGTGCGCTGCGATCGAAGGGGCGCGTCGCGTAACGGACGTCCGGATCGCGGGAGAACCGCTCGATCCGGCGCGGACTTATACGCTCGCGGGCTTCGATTATACGCTGCTCGCGGGAGGTGACGGCTTTACGGCGTTCAACGGCGCGAAGGTCCTCCAGAACCGCGTCAAGATCGACAACCAGCTCCTGATCGACTATATCACGGAGACGCTCGGCGGCGAGATCGGCAGCGCATACGCCGATCCGTACGGCGAAGGTCGGATCACGATCACCGAATAGGCGGCCGGTCCGCTGAAACGCAACGAAAACGCCCCGGGGAGGAATTCCCCGGGGCGTTCTGTTTGCGAAGCCGCAACGGCTTATTTCTTTTCCAGCGCCGGATAGACGAGCGCGGCGAGAGCGGCGCCGACGAGCGGGCCGACGATGAAGACCCAGAGGGAACCGATCGGGGCGGAATTGCCGCTGAGGGCGGCGATGACCGCCGGGGCGATCGAGCGGCTCGGGTTGACGGACGTGCCGGTCAGGCCGATGCCGAAGATGTGGACGAACGTCAGGGTCAGGCCGATGATCAGGCCGGAGAACGAGCCGTGCTTGAACTTCTCGGACGTCACGCCCTGGATCGTCATCAGGAAGATGAACGTCAGAACGATCTCGACGAGGAGGCCGGCCGCGGCGCTTCCGTTCACGCCGGCGAGGCCGTTCGAGCCGAGGCCGCCGGTCTGGTCCTTGACGCCGCCGAGGCTGAAGATCAGGGCGAGCAGGCCGGAGCCGACGAACGCGCCGATGATCTGGAAGATCCAGTACATCACAGCGTCTTTGGAAGAGATCTTTTTCCGCATCAGCATCGCGAGCGTGACCGCGGCGTTGAAGTGGCCGCCGGAGACGTTGCCGACGCAGTACGCCATCGCGACGATCGAGAGGCCGAACGCGAGGGCGGTGAGGATGTAGCCGCCGCCGTTCACCGCGTCACAGCCGACGAGCATGGCCGTTCCGCAGCCCATGAAGACGAGCACGCACGTGCCGATGAGTTCAGCAAAGTACTTTTTCATAATGACAACTCCTTTCCCGAAACGGGGATGATATGGAGAAAACCGTTGGAATCCCAACGGTTTTCGGGTGGTGGAGTGTAGGGGGATCGAACCCCTGACCTCAAGATTGCGAACCTTGCGCTCTCCCAGCTGAGCTAACACCCCGGGAAGAAAGTGGTGGAGACAACTGGACTCGAACCAGTGACCTCATGCGTGTGAAGCATGCGCTCTAACCGGCTGAGCTATGCCTCCGATCGGCTCGCTGTTTTCACAGCAGGCTTATTATACACAGGTATTTTTGATTTTGCAACTTTATTTTTCAAAAATGTGCTACAATGAAAACCAGTTTTGCGTGAAGGAAAGGAGGCCCGGAGCGGTGGAAAGAGCACACGACGGAACCGTAAAGTCGCTCGCGCGGGACATGACCGTGGGAAACATCCCGCGTCAGGTCCTGTCGTTCGCGCTGCCGCTGGCGCTCGGCCTCCTCTTCCAGCAGCTCTACAACACGGTCGACTCGATCATCGTCGGGAAGTTCGTCGGAAAGGCGGCGCTCGCGTCCGTCGGCTCGACGGCGCCCGTCATCAACACCCTCGTCGGCTTCTGCGCGGGGATCGGCACGGGCGCGTCGGTCGTCGTCGCCCAGTACTTCGGCGCGAAGGACCACGAAAACCTCCACCGCGCCGTCCAGAACACGGTCGTTCTCGCGGGGCTCCTCTCCGTCGGCGCGACGGCGCTCGGCATCCTGCTCGTGTCGCCGCTCCTCCGCCTCATGCGCATCCCCGAAGACGCGTTCCCCGAGGCGAAGCTCTATCTGACGATCTTCTTCTCCGGCCTGACGGGACTCCTGTTCTACAACATCTTCGCGGGCGTTCTCCGTGCCGTCGGCGACTCGAAGCGGCCGCTCTACTTCCTGATCGTTTCGGCCGTCACGAACATCATCCTCGACCTCGTCTTCGTCATCTTCTTCCGCTGGGGGATCGCCGGCGCGGCGTTCGCGACGATCGTGTCGGAGCTGATCTCCGCGGTCCTGACGTTCGGGACGCTTCTCCGGACGAAGGAATCGTTCGGCATCGTCCTTCGCGACGTCCGCTGGGATCCGTTCATGACGCGCCGCACGTTCAACATCGGCCTCCCGACCGGCATCCAGCAGTCGATCACGTCGTTCTCGAACGTGTTCGTCATGAGCTACATCTCCGCGTTCGGCCTCGACTGCCTCTCCGGGTATTCGAGCTACAACAAGCTCGACGGGTTCCTGCTGATCCCGATGATGTCGATCGCGCAGGCGATCACGACGTTCGTCGGCCAGAACTTCGGCGCGATGAAGCTCGACCGCGCGCGGGAAGGCGTGCGGTTCGGCCTGATCTCCTCGATCGCCGTCACGATGACGTTCGGCGTCCTGATGATCGTCTTCGCGGACCGGCTGATCCTGCTCTTCACGACGGCGGACGAGACGGAGGTCATCCGCTTCGGCGTCTACTTCATCCGCCGCTGCACGCCGTTCTACTTCCTGATCTGCTTCATGCACATCCTCGCGGGCGCGCTTCGCGGCATCGGCGATTCGCGCACCCCGATGCTCCTCATGCTCGGGTCGTTCGTCGCGTTCCGCCAGGTCTATCTCGCCGTCACGAAGGCGCTCGGCTTCGGTCTTCCGGCCGTCGCGCTCGCGTTCCCGGTCGGATGGATGCTCTGCACCGTCCTGATGCTGATCGCCTACAGCCGGTCGATCATCGTCCGGGGATTGAAACGAAGCGAATAATCGTTTATAATTATATTTTGTCATTGACTGATGAATAAACCCGCGCGCCGCAGGCGCGAGACCCCTTGACTGGAGGAGATTTTATGAGACTGATCCTTGTACGCCATCCCGAAACGATCGCGAACACCCAGCACATCATCTACGGCCGGATCGATTCCCACTATTCCGAACGCGGCTTCGAGACCGCGCGGTGGGATATCGACTTCCTGAAGGACCGCCACATCGACCGCGTGATCACGAGCCCGCTCTGGAGAGCGTCCTGGCTCGCGGACGAGATCGCGAAGGAGCACGGTCTGGAGACGCCGGTGCGAGACGACCGCCTGATGGAGCTGAATTTCGGCAAATTCGAAGGCCTGACGAACGCCGAGGCCCGCGAGATGTACGGCGACGGCTTCGAGAAGTTCTGGTCCGACCTCGCCCACTTCCGCGCGCCGGAAGGCGAGTGCTGGCTCGACGTTCAGGAGCGCGTCATCGCGTTCATGAAGGAACTCCTCGCCGACGAGATCGAACTCCAGGATTCGGGCCGCGCGTGGACGCCGCTCACGATGAACCGCCCGCGCGAAGCCTCGAACGAGATCGTCTGCATCGTCGCCCACGCGCTCGTCATCCGTTCCGCGATCGCCTGGTTCCTCGGCTTCGAGGACCTCAACGACGGCTGGTCGATCGACCTCCGGACCGGCGGCATCGCCGAGATCGTGTTCGACGCCGAGCGGCCGCGTCTCTTCGGCCTGTACTATCCGGCCGTATAAACCGATTATCCCCTCAAAAGGAGCTGATACCATGTCCGCACAGAAAACCTACTACATCACGACCCCGATCTACTACCCGAGCTCGAACCTCCACATCGGCCACACGTACTGCACCGTCATGGCCGACGCGATGGCGCGCTTCAAACGCCTCCAGGGCTATGACGTCATGTTCCTCACGGGTACGGACGAACACGGCCAGAAGATCCAGAAAAAGGCGATCGAGGCCGGCGTGACGCCCCAGGAATACGTCGATAAGATCGTCGCCGGGATCAAGGACCTCTGGAAGACGATGGAGATCTCCTATGACGATTTCATCCGCACGACCGAGGAACGCCACATGAAGCGCGTCCAGGCGCTCTTCATGAAGATGTACGAGAAGGGCGACATCTACAAGTCTTCGTACGAAGGCTGGTACTGCACGCCGTGCGAGGCGTTCTGGACCGAGACCCAGGCCGAGGCGAACGGCTACAAGTGCCCCGACTGCGGCCGGCCGCTCGAGAAGGCCCACGAAGAAGCTTATTTCTTCCGCCTCTCGAAATACCAGGACGCGCTGATCGACCTCTTTGAGAACAACAAGGAATTCCTTCAGCCCGAGAGCCGCCGGAAGGAGATGCTGTCGTTCTGCCGCCAGGGCCTCGACGACCTCTGCATCTCCCGTTCGTCGTTCGACTGGGGGATCCCGGTCCCGATCGATCCGAAGCACGTCATGTACGTCTGGCTCGACGCGCTTTCCAACTACATCACCGCGCTCGGCTATCCGGACGAACCCGAAAAGTATGACAAATACTGGCCGGCAGACGTCCACCTCGTCGGCAAGGAGATCGTCCGCTTCCACTCGATCATCTGGCCCGCGATGCTGATGAGCGCCGGAATCCCGATTCCGAAGAAGGTCCTCGGCCACGGCTGGATCCTCCTCGACGGCGGCAAGATGTCGAAGTCGAAAGGCAACGTCGTCGACCC
>JAEEUO010000111.1 GCA_016286935.1 Bacillota bacterium
GGGTACAGCGGCTCGAAACGGCCGATCTGGAGCGCGTCCGCACGGTCGTCAAGATCGTCGTCGGCGGGCTCTCCGCTGCGACGCTCTTCGCGTCGAACTACTACGGCAAGCTGTCTCTGCCGCGTCTGACGGCGGACCACGTCCGCATGGAGCGGTTCTACCGCGAGGCGTTCGACGCCGCGGAACGGGACGGCGAATCCGAACAGCTTCTGATCCGCCTGGCGCGCGAGGAACTGATCGAGAACGGCAACTGGGTCTCGTACGAACAGGACAACGCGCCGGACGTCTCGATCTCATAAAGGAACACGAACGATGGAACACGAACGAATCGCAAAACTGAAACAGCAATTTCCCGAAGGGACGTTTCTCGAAAACGAACCGATGAGCGCCCACACGTCGTTCCGAATCGGCGGGCCGGCGGACCTTTACGCGGAGCCGGGCTCCGCGGAGGAACTCGCGGACCTCATCGCGGCGTCGAAGGCGGAAGGCGTTCCGTATCTCGTGATCGGCAACGGCTCGAACGTCCTCGTGAAGGACGGCGGGATCGACGGGCTCGTCCTGCGCATCGGGCCGAAGATGGCGCGGATCGATATCGTGCCGTTCCCGACCGGCTTCGGCGAGGAATGGTACACGCTGACGGCGGAGGCGGGCTGCCTTCTGTCGGAGATCAGCGCGGCGGCCGCGGACGCGGGGAGCGTCATCGGCGACGAAACGAAGGGGCTGACCGGCCTCGAGTTCGCGTCGGGGATCCCCGGAAGCCTCGGCGGCGGCCTGTTCATGAACGCGGGCGCGTACGGCGGCGAGCTCGCCGATACGGTCCAGATGGTCCTCGCGCTCGACCCGGAGACGGGCGGCCTTAGAGAGATCCTGAACCCGGATATGGCGTTCGGCTACCGGACGACCGCGCTCCAGAAAACGGGCGAGATCGCCGTCGAGGCGACGTTTCTGCTCCAGCCCGCCGACCGGGAAGCGATCGCCGCGCGGATCGACGACCTCCGCACCCGCCGCGTGACGAAACAGCCGCTGCGCTACCCGTCCGCGGGGAGCTTCTTCAAACGGCCCGAAGGCCACTTCGCGGGCAAGCTGATCGAGGACGCCGGCTTCAAGGGGTATTCGATCGGCGGCGCCCGGATATCGGAACTCCACGCGGGCTTTCTGATCAACACCGGCGGCGCGACGGCGAAGGACGTCCTCCGCCTCATGCACGTCGTCCAGGCGGCCGTGTCCGAGAAGTTCGGCGTGCGGCTCGAGCCGGAAGTGCGCATCCTCGGCCGCGACTGAAGGGGAAGACGATGGACTACAGACTGCTCTGGGACATCCACACACATACGGTCTACTCCCACGGAACGGGAACGATCGAGGACAACGTGAAGGCGGCCGCGGCGAACGGCCTCCGCGCGGTCGGCATCGCCGATCACGGCGTCGGCCACGCGTTCTTCGGCATGAAGGACGAAAAGGTGCCGGAGATGCGGCGGGAGATCGAACGGCTCCGCCGCGCGTACCCGGAGATGGCGATCCTCCTCGGAACGGAGGCGAACATCATCGACCGGGACGGCGCGATCGACCTGCCGTCTGCCGACCCGCTCGATTACGTCGTCGCGGGCTACCACTTCGGCGCGTTCGGAAAAGAGCCCGCCCGCGCGTTCGCTCTCGGCCTTGTGAACCGGCTCGTTCCTGCCCACGGAACGGGATGGGAGCGCGTCCGGAAGGCGAACACTGCGCGCGTGCTCGCGGCGCTCTACGCGAACCGGATCCGCGTCCTGTCGCATCCCGGCGCGAAGGCGCCCGTCGATCTCATGGAGGTCGGCGCGGCGTGCAGAGAACGCGGAACGCTGATGGAACTCAACGCGAAACACATGTCGCTCAACGCGGCGGAGATACGGAAACTCAAAGAACTCGGCGTCACGTTCTGCATCGGATCGGACGCCCATACCCCCGGAGACGTGGGGCGGCTGGAGGGCCCGCTGCAGGTTGCGGCCGACGCGGGGCTCCGGCCCGAAGAGATCGTCAACGTCATTCCGATGAACGCGAAACCGGAGAAAGGAGACCTGCCTGAATGGATGTCGTCATTGTAAGCGGACTCTGCGGCGCCGGCCGCACGATGGCCGCGAACTGCCTGGAGGATCTCGGCTACTACTGCGTGGACAATATGCCGCCCGCGCTTCTTTCGAATTTCCTGACGCTCTGCGAGGAGGCGAAGGAGCCGATCACACACGCCTGCTTCGTCATCGACGCGCGCGGAGGCGAGTTCTTCAACAATTTCAGCGCGTCCCTCGACGAGCTGAAGCAGCGCGGGATCAACTACCGGATCCTGTTCCTGGAGGCGAGCGACGCGGTCCTGATCCGCCGCTACAGCGCGAACCGGCGCGGCCATCCGATGGCCCGCGGCGGCACGGTCGAGGAGGGCATCCGCCGCGACCGGGAGCGCATGGAAAGCGTCCGCGCGATGGCCGACTGCGTCATCGACACGTCGAACATGAAGCAGGCGAACCTCAACGAGGCGATCCGCAACGTCCTGAACCCCGAGCGTCCCGCGCGGGAGCTGACGGTCACCGTCGAATCGTTCGGCTACAAGCACGGCATCCCGCTCGACGCCGACGTCGTGTTCGACATGCGCTTCCTGCCGAACCCGTATTACGTCCCGAGCCTGAAGGACAAGACGGGCAACAACAAGCAGGTCCGCGACTACATCTTCAAGGCGCCCGAGGCGAACGAGTTCCTCGACAAGCTCGACCTGCTCCTCGACGCGGTCGTCTCCGCGTTCATCCGCGAAGGAAAATACAACCTGACCATCTGCTTCGGCTGCACCGGCGGCCACCACCGCAGCGTGGCGATGGCGAACGCGTTCGCCAAACGCCTCGAGGCGGAAGGACGCCACGTCGTCCTGATCCACCGCGATCTGTAACCGGAACGCCTTTATCCGGCGGCGGAAGGCCGCCCTTCGGAGAACCCATGTCCTTTTCCTCGGAAGTGAAAAATGAGCTCTCGCGCGTCGACGAGCCGAAGAAATGCTGCATGCTCGCGGAGATCTCCGGATTTCTGCGGCTTTCGGGTACGCTCGGCCTCGCGGGCGGCGGGAAGTATTTCGTGAAGCTGACGACCGAGGATCCGGCGATCGCGCGCCTCTTCGTCAAGCGGATGAAGGCGTATTTCGGCGCGTCGTCGACGCTCCGCGTGGAGGAGAACGCGCCGCTGAAGCGCGGCCGCGTCTACGAACTGACGATCGGACCGGAGGAGGGCTCGGAGATGATCCTGCGCGAGACGGGAATCCTGCTCGTGCGCCAGGGCTCGAACTTCTTCTCGGAGGAGGTCCCCGAGGCGATCGTCAAGAAAAAAGGCGACAAAAAGGCGTTCCTGCGCGGCGTCTTCCTCGGCGGCGGGACCGTCTCGTCGCCCGAAAAGAGCTACCACCTCGAGATGACGTGCGGAAGCGCGGCGCTCGCGGACGACATCCGGCGCGTCGCGAATGCGTTCGGCCTCCGCGCGAAGATCACCGAACGGCGCGGGAAATTCGTCGTCTACCTCAAGGAATCCGAACAGATCTGCGACTTTCTGTCCGTCATCGGCGCCGATACGTCGCGCCTTCATTTCGAAAACGTCCGCATCGTGAAGGAGGCGAAGAACCGCACGAACCGGCTCGCGAACTTCGAGAACGCGAACATCGACCGGGCCGCCGGAAACGCCGCCAAACAGCTCGAGGCGATCCGGAAGATCGAACGGCGCATCGGTCTCGACGCGCTGAAGCCGGCCCTCCGCCAGGCCGCCGAACTCCGCCTCGCGAACCCCGAGGCCGCGCTCGCGGAGCTGGCCGAGATGGCCGATCCGCCCGTCTCGAAATCCGGTATGAACAGCCGCCTCAAGAACCTCGAGACGATCGCGGGAAAGCTGGAGGGGTAGCGGGATGATCGATCTGAACAACATCGGACAATACCGCGAGAACAACCGCATCGAGGCCAAACGCGCGCTCGGCGGCCTTCCGCACAGCATCTGGGAGACGTACTCCGCGTTCGCGAACACGCTCGGCGGGATCATTTTACTCGGCGTTGAGGAACACGACGACCATTCGCTCCATCCGATCGATCTGCCCGAGCCCGAAGGGCTGGTCGCGGAGTTCTGGAACGCCGTCAGCGATCCGGCCAAGGCGAGCGCGAACGTGCTGTCCCCCGACGACATCGCGGTCGAGGCCGTCGACGGGAAGCACATCATCGTGATCCGAGTCCCCCGCGCGGAGCGCGCCGAGCGGCCCGTCTATCTCGACGGCGATACGCGGAACACCTACAGGAGGAGCGGCGAGGGCGATTACCGGTGCGAAAAGGCGGAGGTCGAGACGATGCTGCGCGACGCCTCCGCGAGGACGCCGGACGGGATCGTCCTCGAAGAATTCGACGGAACCGCGTTCTCGGCCGCTTCGGTTGCGGAATACCGCCGGCGAATGGCCGCTCTCGACGCGTCCAATCCGCTGAACGCGCTGCCGGACGGCGAATTCCTCCGCCGTGTGAACGCGCTTTCGGAAGGCCCCGACGGAACGGACCGCCCGACGTGCGCGGGACTTCTCTTCTTCGGGAACGGCGACGCGATCCGGAAGGCGTTCCCGCGGTTCGGACTCGTCTATACCGCGGAAAACGGCGCGGAAGCGCAGCGCCCCGCGGAACCGGAAAACGTCTTCGGATTCTATTGCCGCGTCTCCGCGGATCTTGCGGAGAACGCGCTCCCGCCCGCCGCGGAGGGATCGGACACGGTCGATCTGCCCGCGGTCCGGCAGGCCGTCTCGGAGGCGCTTCTGAACGCGCTCGTCAACGCGGATTATTTCGGAACGGGCGGCGTCACGGTCGCGCGGACGGCCGACAC
>JAEEUO010000112.1 GCA_016286935.1 Bacillota bacterium
GCACGCCGTGCAGAGTTCGGTCTCCTCTTTCGCGCCCTGTTCGAGTTTCGCGACCGTCGAGCGCGCTTCGTCGTCGAGCGCCGGATCGTGTTCGGCTTCGTCGTGGAACTTCACGTAGAGCGAGAGCAGCGTCTTGATCGGCTCCTTCTTCACGTCCTCGGCGTTTCCCCACCTCCGGTACGCGACGATCATCTTGCCGAACTGTGTGCCGTAGTCGCCGAGGTGGTTCAGCCGGACGACGTTGTAGCCGAGCGCGTCGTAGATGTTCGCGAGCGCCGCGCCGATCACGGTCGTGCGGATGTGGCCGATGTGGAACGGCTTCGCGATGTTCGGCGACGAATACTCGACGAGATACGTCTTTCCGTTTCCGATCGACGATTTGCCGTAATCCGCGCCCTCGCTCACGGCCGATTCGAGCACGTCCTTCGCGAACGCCGCCTTCGAAACGAAGAAGTTCAGATACGCGTTGACGGGCTCGATCTTCTCAAACGCGCGGGCCGCGTCCGCGTCGGCGGCGAGCTTCTCCGCGAGTTCCTTCGCGATCAAAGGAGGCGCCTTCCGGAGCTCCTTCGCGAGGCGGAAGCACGGAAACGCGTAGTCGCCGAGCTTCGGATCGGTCGGTGTTTCGATCATCGCGAGGACCGCGTCCTGTTCCGTATTGGGCAGCGCGTTTGCGATCCGCGCCGCGATCGTTTCTTTCCAGTTCGTCATGTTGTTTCACCTATTTCAGCTGGACGATGGTGCATCCGTCGCCGCCCTGGTTGTAGGGCGCGTTCTGGAAGCCTGCCACCGCCCGGTTCTTTGCGAGTTCCGCGCGGATCCCCTTGCGGAGGATCCCCGCGCCGCGGCCGTGGACGATCGCGATCTGTTTCAGGCCGCCGCGGATCGCCTCGTCGATGAATTTGTCGACGTTCAAAAGCGCGTCGTCGAGCGGCTGCCCGATCACGTTGATCTCGGTCGCCGCGGACCGGAGGTTGAGTTCCGTCTTCGTTCCCCCGCCGGAGGCCGGTTTCGGGGTGTTCGCGCCGCGGCCGTTGCGGATCGCGTGGCGGCCGGCATCGGAGTCGCCCTGGGGAGCCCATCCCTCGACCTTCGAGAGCGCCGAGAGGCGGACGGAGATCGACAGCGTTCCGACCTGGACCTTGAGTTCGCCCTTCTCGTCGGGGAGCGTCAGCACGGTCCCTTTCTGGTCCATCGAGAGGATCCGCACGTAGTCGCCGATCCGCACGTCCTCCGGGCGGAGCGGCTCCGCGTTTTCGGGCGGACGCATCTTCGGGGCGTGGCGCTCCTTCTGGCGTTTCAGCTCGGCGCGGAGCTGGATCTGGCGCTTCCGGCGCTCCTCGGGATCGTTGAGCTTTTCGAGCGCCTTGAGTTCCTTCTCCGACTCCGTGAGGACGGTCTTCGCCTCATCGAGGATGTCGCGCGCTTCGTCGCGCGCCTTCTCGAGGATCTGTTCCTTTTTCCGCTCGACGCGCGCCATCTCGCGGTCGAGGTCGGCTTTCTGGACCTGCATCTGGAGGCGGAGGCGGTTCGCTTCGTCGCGGTCCTCCTCGGCCTTCTTCCGGTCCGCCTCGACCTTCGCGAGAACGTCCTCGAACGCGATCTCTCCGCGGTCGATCAGCGTTCCGGCATAGGCTATCAAGTGTTCGCTTAACCCCAGTTTTCTGGAGATCTCAAACGCGTTGGACTTGCCGGGGATGCCGAGCACGAGCCGGTACGTCGGCGACAGCGTCTCGACGTCGAATTCCATCGAGGCGTTCCGCACGCCCGGCGTCGAAAGCGCGTATTTCTTCAGCTCCGTGTAGTGCGTCGTCGCGAGCGTCGTCGCGCCGCGGCCGTGGAGCTCGTTCAGGATCGCGATCGCGAGGGCCGCGCCCTCGGACGGATCCGTGCCCGCGCCGAGCTCGTCGAGCAGGACGAGCGAACGGTCGTCCGCCTCGCTGAGGATGCCGACGATGTTCTTCATATGGGAGCTGAACGTCGACAGGGACTGCTGGATCGACTGTTCGTCTCCGATGTCCGCGAAGACGGTCTCATAGACCGGCACGGTCGATCCCTCGTTCGCGGGGATGAGAAGCCCGGACTGGGCCATCAGGGAAAGCAATCCGGCCGTCTTCAGAGTGACCGTCTTGCCGCCCGTGTTCGGGCCGGTGATGATGAGTTCGGTGTAATCGTCCTCCCCGCTTCCGCCGACGCGGATCGTCACGGGAACGACCTGTTTCGGGTCGATCAGGGGATGGCGCGCCTTCCTGAGCTCGAGCGCGCCGCCCGGAACGATCGTCGGCATCTCGGCGCGCATCCGTTTCGCGAGTTTTCCCTTCGCGAACGCGAAATCGAGCATGACGAGGAGGTTCTGGTTGTTCGCGATCTGTTTGTGGACTTCCGCGACCATCGCCGACAGCTCCGCGAGGATCCGCGCGATCTCCTTCTGTTCCTCCAGTTCGAGTTCGCGCAGCTCGTTGTTCAGCGTCACGACGGCCTGGGGCTCGATGAAGAGCGTCGCGCCGGTCTGGGACTGGTCGTGGATGATGCCGGGAAACTTCGCCTTCTGTTCCTGTTTGACGGGAACGACGTAGCGGCCCTGGCGGAGCGTGATCACGGCGTCCTGGAGGATCCCGGCGGCCGAAGCGGACGACATGAGGTTGTTCAGCTTCGCGCGGATCATCTCGTTCTTCCGCACCTTCTCGCGGCGGATCGACTTCAGCGCGGGGCTCGCGCTGTCCGCGATCTCGTCTTCGGAGAGGATACAGCGGTCGATCTCATCCTCGATGTGTTTGAAGACGCAGATCACGTCGGTCATCGCGCGGAGGATCGGGATCGCGGGCAGCTCGTCCGAGTTCAGGAAGTTCTTGACCTCCCGCGCGATCTTCAGATCGTAGAGGATCTCGAGGAGCTGGCGCTGGGTCAGAACGCCGCCCTTGTCGGCCAGGTTGACGGCCCCCGCGACGTCGTAGAACGACCCGAGCGGGATCGCTCCTTTATGCACAATAACGGAAACCGCTTCTGCAGTTTCCGCTAATTGTTCTTCCACGCGTTCCGGATCGGTCAGCGGCGTCAGGTTCCGCACGCGCTCGCGCGTCATCTCCGACGCCGCTTCCTCCTCCAGAAGGTCGATGATCCGGTTGTACTCAAGCGTCCGTAGTGTTTTTTCCTGCATGGGACGTCCTTTCCGGTTCGGCGATCCTCTATTCGACGATCTTCTTGTAGCGCTCCACTTCCCCCTTCAGCCGGATGTTCTCCATCTGGAGATCGAAATAGTTGTTTTCCATCTCGCGGCACTTCTCCTCCATCGCCTTGAGTTCGCCCATGGAGGTCGTCTTGCGGTCCTCCTGGTCCTGGAGGCGCTGGACGAGGCTCTGGTTCTTCGCCTGGGCGCTCTGGAGCTGTTCCTGAAGGGTGGCGATCCGCCCGCGCAGGTCGGCGATCGTCGTGTTCTTTTCGACAAGTTCGCGCTGAAGGGTCATGCGCTCCGAGGAGGTCGCCTGGTTCTCCTCTTTGTATTGGATGAAGTTTCGCTTCGCGTCTTCCCAGAGCTGGCTGAAGTGCTCGACGTCCTTGCGGAGCTGGGCGTTCTGGGCGCGCATGTCCTCCGTGTCGCGCAGGAGGTTGAAATAATCGTCGGCGGTGTTGACGGCCGCGAGAACGGCGATATCGCCCTTGCCGCGGTTCGGCGCCGCCGCCATCAGGTCGTGCATCTTGCCGTCGACGAAATCCGCGACGGAAACGATCTGTTCACGGGAAGCGTCGCCCGCGATCGTGTATTCCGTTCCGAGGATGCGGACGGTCACGCGATTTTTCTCTTCCATTTCTTTACCTCCGTTCGGTTGGTGATTCCTTTACAGTTCACGCAGCGTGGCGTTGAAGTCGCGTTCGAGCGTCTGGAGGACGCCGGTGTGGGCAGCGGCGACTTCGTCCTCTGTCAGAGTGTGATCCGGGGAGCGGTACATCAGGGAGTACGCGACGGATTTCTTTCCCGCCGGGACCTGGGCGCCGCGGTAGATGTCGAACAGCTTCACGCTCTCCAGGAGCGCGCCGCCGGCTTCGCGGATCCGCGCTTCGATCCGGCCGACCTCCGCCGCCTCGTCGACGACGAGCGCGATGTCGCGGGACGATCCGGGGAACTTCGGAAGCGGTTTATAGACGATCTCCTTCCTCGCCAGTCCGAAGAGCGCGTCGACGGAGAACTCACCGCCGTACGCCTTGCCGGTGATGCCGAAGTTTTCGGCCACCTCGGGGTGGAGCTCACCGATCCTGCCGAGCAGCTCGCCGCCCGCGTAAACGGCGGCCGTGCGGCCCGGGTGATAGGTCGGATCGTCGGTCAGGGCGACGTATTCGCGCGGCGGGAGGCCGAGCTTGTCGAACAGCGCCTCGACCGTTCCCTTCATCGCGAAGAAGTCGACGTCATCGCCGTAGCCGCCGATCGCGATCGCGTACGATTCGCTCGGGATGCCTTCCTCGTTCCGCTTTGTCCGGAACGTATTGCCGATCTCGAAGCAGACCATCCGCGGATTGTTGCGGGACGAGTTCCGTCCGAGGACCTCGAGCAGGTTCGGCAGGATCGCCGTGCGCATCACGGACGTGTCCTCGCCGAGCGGGTTGATGATCCGGACCTGGTCGCGGAGCGGGCTGTCGGCCGCGTCGCGGACCTTGTCGGCGAGCTTCGGGGAAACGAAGCTGTAGGTCATGATCTCGTCGAGTCCGAGGCCGACGAGCGTGTCGCGCATCTCGTCGCGGAAGGTCTGTTCGGGCGACTTGAGCGCCTGGCATTCCATCGCGGGCATCGTCGTCGGCAGCTTGTCGTAGCCGTAGATGCGCGCGATCTCCTCCGC
>JAEEUO010000113.1 GCA_016286935.1 Bacillota bacterium
TACATCATCAAAAGCCCGTAGACCAGCGTCACGCCGACGGGCAGAAGCCATGCGCGGGAGCGGGTCTCCCACAGGACGTACGACGCGACCGTCAGGATCGGGTTGATAGTGTGGTAGAAGAGTTCCGTGCCGTGGAACAGCATCCCCTTCACGTCTTTCGTCATCGGGACGAGCACGAACACGACGACAAGGAACGTCATCGTCATCATGCAGACGCTGAGGTACCGGATCGCCGCCGCGAACGACGCCGCGCCGATCGGAAGGATGAGCGCCGTCGAGACGAGCGTCATGAAGTTCGACAGGATCGTGTAGTAGCGGAACATCCGGAAACGCTCGCGCTGAAAGGTGATCACAAGGCAGACGATCTCAGACGCGATGATGAAGAAACTGATGACAAGCGGCATGGGACAACCCTCCGTTCAAATCCTAGCGGTACGTATCGGCCGTGATGTTGTCGAGGTCGACGCCCTTCGTTTCCTTCACCTTCGCCATCAGGACGAACAGGGAGATCGCCATGAACGGGACGCAGATGCAGAGGAAGAGCATATCCATCGCGAAGTAGTTCTGGAGGAAGATGAACAGGAACTGGCCGACGAACATGCCCGCGCCGATCATGACGGAGATCGTCCCCATGACCGAGGAGCGCATCCCCGACGGCGACGATTCCGCGGGCATCGTGAGGATGATCGTGTCGGACATCGACCAGAGGCCGCCGATCGAGCAGCCGTAGGCGATCCCGGCCGCCGCGGGGCCCCAGCTGAGGCGGCACGCGAGCACGAACGCGAGGAGTCCGGCGAGCGCAAGTCCGCCGAGCAGGATGCAGACCTTCTTCCGGCCGAGGCGGTCGGAGAAAAAGCCGCTCAGGATCGTGATCAGGCCGTTGAAGAACGGGTAGATGATCAGGACGCTCGCGACCATTTCCGTCGCCATCGCGCCCTCGAGGACCGTCGCGTAGTACGAGGTGTAGAACGTCGTCGCGAAGAACAGGAATCCGGCGATCAGGATCCAGCGGAGCTGTTTGTTTTTGAAGATGAACTTCACCGCGCGGAAGACGCCGCCCTCCTCGGCGGTGCTGTTTTTCCTGTCCTCTTCGGCCTTCGCTCTCCGCTCCTCGGGCGTCATCGACAGGAGCGCGATCCGCTGGTCGAGGAAGACAGGCGTCTCGCGGACGAAGAAGTACGAGCCGAGGCCGATCGCGACCGCGACGATCACGGGGATCAGGTAGACGGTCCGCCAGCTGCCGGGATCCGCGTCTGTGAGGAACGCCCGCGAGAGAACGCCGATGAGCGAAACGCTGATCAGCGCGATCCCCTTCGCGATGAAGCTGTAGGTCGCGCGCTTCTCCTTCGGAGCCGTTTCCATGATGTACAGGACCTGCATGTCGTTCGGCGTGAAGAACATCATGAAGAGCATGCCGAGGATGTACTGGACGACGGACCGGCTCGTCATCACGATGAGCATCCCGACGCCCATGCCGACGGTGTTGATCATCAGAAAGATCCGCCGGCCGTACTTGTCGGACAGCGCCTTATAGAACGGGCTGATGATCAGGAAGAGGTTCGACGCGACCTGCCACGGCGCGACTTTGTTGATCGCTCCCGCGTATTCGGGCGTGTTGACGTTGCGCGTCGTGATGTGGAACAGATCGAAGAGGACGTAGGGCTGCATCGCCGCGTTCATGTTCGAGGTGATCTCGTCAACGATGTAGATGATCGTCAGGACGACCATCGCGAACAGAAGATAATAACCTGCTTTCGGACGCTCCGCCTGCGCTTTCAGGCGTACGAGCTCCTTCGCTTCTTTTTCGCGGATAACGGTTTCGTTTTTCAATTGGGATGCCTCCGGCCGGACAGCCGATTCGGTAATAGGGGGTCGTGTGTTTCGTTCAGTATAGCACGTTGTCCGCCAAAAGAAAACGGCCGTCCGGGAGATGTTCGTTTGTGCAAAGGGCTATCGTGTGGTATACTAACTGTGTATGGGCGGACGGATGGCCGATCGGTGCCGATGAACAGGTCCGCCGGAAGGAGCTGAAAAATGATTCGGAGCATGACCGGTTTCGGGCGCGGCGAAGCGTCCGATCCGAAGCGCACCGTGACGGCCGAGATCCGCTCGGTGAACCACCGTTACTGCGAGATCACCGTGAAGATGCCGCGGCGCTTCTCGTTCGCGGAGGAGCCTCTGAAGGCGCTGATCAAGGAAAAGGCGAAGCGCGGCAAGATCGAGCTCGCGATCGCGAGCGTCGCGGCGGAGGACGACGGCGCGGACGACAACGACGTCCGTCTGAACCTCGCGCTCGCGAAGAAGTACGACGCGAGCCTCCGGACGCTCGCCGACGGTCTGGGACTCGGCTTCGCGCTGAACGACGCGCGTGACGAGCCCGCGATCCGCCACCTCGCGCTGATCGCGAACATGCCCGACGTTTTGAAGCCCGCGCCGGCGGAGGAGGACGAGGAACAGCTCCTCGCCACCCTTTCCGCCGCCGTGACGAAAGCGCTCGACAACCTCGCGGAGATGCGCGCGGCCGAGGGAAAGAAGCTCGCCGACGACATCCTCGCCCGCGGGGAGACGATCCGCGAAACGGCCTCCGCGATCGCGGAACGTGCGCCTCTCGTCAAGGACGTCTATCTCCAGAAGCTTCGCGCGCGGATCCGGGAACTCATCGGCAATGCCGTCGAGATCCCGGAGGACCGCATCCTGACCGAGGCCGCGATCTTCGCGGACAAGTCCGACATCACCGAGGAGCTCGTGCGGCTCGATTCCCACACGAAACAGCTCGCGGCGATCATCGGCGGCGCGGACGGCGATTCCGCCGGCAAGAAGCTCGATTTCCTCGTCCAGGAGATGAACCGCGAAGCGAATACGATCTGCTCGAAGGCGAACGATCTCGACATCACCGGCCGCGCGCTGACGCTGAAGAACGAGATCGAAAAGATCCGCGAACAGGTCCAGAACATCGAATGAGTCCTCCCTTTTTCCGCGATGCGCGGAGACCCTTTCAACATGCCGAACGAAACCACTTTACAGCAAGATACATCCGCAGCGTTCGGACCGTTTGACCGCGTCTGGATCGTCCTCCCCTCTCTGAATCCGGACGCCAAAATGACGAACACAGTCCGCGGCCTTCTCGAGGCCGGGTTTTCGCGTGTCCTGATCGTCGACGACGGTTCCGCGCCCGAATTCCGCGCGCCGTTCGAGGAGGCCGCCGCCCTTCCGGGCGTGACGGTCATCAAACACGACGTGAACAGGGGAAAAGGCGTCGCGCTGAAGACGGCGTTCCGCTGGCTGATCGACAACGCGCCGGACGTCAAAGGCTGCGTGACGGTCGACGGCGACGGCCAGCACGCCCCGGAGGATACGGCCGCCTGCGCGCGGAAGATGCTCGAAACGGGCCGGATCGTTTTCGGCTGCCGCGATTTCGACGATCCCGCCGTGCCGTCCCGCAACCGCTTCGGCAACAAGATTACCCGGCTCGTGTTCCGTCTCCTGATCGGAATGACGATCTCCGATGCCCAGACCGGCCTCCGCGCTTTCCCGCGCGACCGCTTCGAATGGCTCCTCGGCATCGGCGGCGAGCGGTACGAATACGAGAGCAACATGCTCCTCGAGATGCAGGAGGAATCCGTGCCGTTCGAGGAGGTCACGATCCGGACGATCTACATCGACGACAACGCGTCCTCCCATTTCCATGTCTTCCGCGATTCGTTCCGGATCTACAAGCCGATCCTGGGACGCGCGAAGGCCGCGAAGTTCTTCGCGAGCTCAGCCGGCTGCGCGGTGATCGACATCGGCGTGTTCGCGCTTCTGAACGGGCTGATGCGGCTCTGGGGCTTCGTCGGCGAAGACCGGCTGTTCGCGGTCGGAAACGGCGCCGGCGTCACGACCGACTGGACGCGCATCGCGATCGCGACCGTCGTCGCGCGCGTCATCAGTTCCCTCTTCAACTACCACTGGAACCGCAACGCCGTCTTCCGTTCGACCGAGAAGAAGAGCCGGACGATCGTGCGGTATTACATCCTCGCCGTCTGCCTGATCCTGATCGACGCGAAGCTTGTGACGCTTCTGTCCGGCTGGCTCCACGCGTCCGGCTTCGGCGAGGCGTGCCTGAAGGTCCTCGTCGACCTCGCGCTCTTCTTCGGGTCCTACCAGATCCAGAAGCGCTGGGTCTTCCGGAAGGAGGCGTAGCGTATGCCGTTCGACGGGATCGTTCTGCGCGCGCTGACGGACGAGCTGAAGGCGAAGCTCGCGGGCGGACGGATCGACAAGATCCACCAGCCTGCGGTAGACCAGATTCTTTTTACGGTCAACTCAGGCCGCGACAAATACCGGCTCTTCCTTTCATCCGACGGCAACGCCCCGCGCGCGTATCTGACGGCCGCGGAATACGTGAATCCGCAGTCGCCGATGCCGTTCTGCATGCTCCTCCGGAAGCATCTCCAGAACAGCCGCATCCGCGACGTCCGCCAGGCCGGCTCCGAGCGGATCCTCGAGCTCTACACGGACTCCTTCACCGAACTCGGCTACGCCGTCTCCCACAAACTCGTCTTCGAGTGCATGGGGAAGCATTCCAACATCCTCCTCGTCAACCTCGAAACGGGCAAGGTCGTCGACGCGATCAAGCGCGTGACGCCCGACATGAGCCGCGTCCGGCCCGTGCTCCCGGGGATCGTCTACGAGGCGCCTCCCGACCAGGGGAAGCGCTCCGTCGAGGATGCCATCGAATCGCTCGATTTTACCGGCCTCACGCCCGAAACGGCAGCGCCGTTCCTGACCGGGAACGTCCAGGG
>JAEEUO010000114.1 GCA_016286935.1 Bacillota bacterium
CGGCTACATTGCCTGCTCCGAGAAGACGATATGGCGGCTGGACGACGCGTTCCGGGTGGCCGAAAAGCTCGCCGACACGGACAACGGCGCGCCCGAGAGCCGCTTCAACGACTGCAAATGCGGGCCGGACGGCGCGTTCTGGATGGGAACGCTGACGTCCGCCGGCGCGTTCGGCCTTCCGGACGGCGGACGTTTGTACCGGTACGCGCCGGACGGCGACTTCTCCGTCGTTCTCGACGGGGTGGGCCTCTCCAACGGCTTCGTCTGGACGCGGGACCGGAAGACGGTCTACTACACCGACACGGTCGGCGGCGTGATCTACGCGTTCGACTACGACGGACCGGCCCACGCGCTCCGGAACCGCCGCGTCGTCTTCCGCGATCCCGCGGTCTATCCCGACGGCATGACGATCGATACGGACGACCGGATCTGGGCCGCGCTCTGGGGCGCCGGCAAGGTCGTCTGCATCGACCCCGCGACCGGCGAAACCGTCCACGAAGTCCTCGTTCCGGGCGCCGATCTGACGTCCTCGGCCTGCTTCGGCGGCGCCGATTTCTCCACGCTCTTCGTCACGACGTCGCGCCTCGGCCTCACCGAAGCCGATCTCGCCGCGAAACCCGATTCCGGAAGCCTCTTCGCCGTCCGCGTCGACGCGAGCGGCTCCCAGTTCTTCCGCGGCGCGTTCTGACCGCTCCGCGTTTCCTTCTCACGCAATCAAACAGGAGGGCACGGTTCGTGCCCTCCTTCGTTTTCCGTCATCTCCCCTTACAGGCAGTCCGTAAAGACGGCGACCGCGTCCTCCGTCGTGAGCGGCACCCACGCGTTCGTCAGACGGCCGCGGATGTCGGCGTGTTTCGCCATGTCGACGAAGTGTTCCGATCCGATCCCGAGTTCGGTCAGCGTCATCGGAACGCCGCTTTCGCGGAAGAACCGTTCGAGCGCGTCGATCCCGGCAAGGGCGAGCGCGTCCTCGTCATCGCCGTCGAGCCCCCAGACGTTCCGCGCGAATCGCACGAACCGCCAGCGGACGGACGGGTCCTTCTTCAGGATGAACCGCATCCAGTGCGGCGTAAGGATCGCGAGGCCGACGCCGTGGGTGATGTCGTAATACGCGGAGAGTTCGTGTTCGAGCGCGTGGCACGGCCAGCCGGAGTGGCGCTTTCCGTAGCGCGGGATCCCCGAGCAGGCGACCGACGCGTTCGCCATCAGATTCGCGCGGGCGCTGTAGTTGTCGGGCTCCTTCAGGGCGATCGGGAGGTTTTGGATGACCGACTTCAGCACGGTCTCGGCGAATCCCTCCGACAGGTCGCTGTCCGGTGTTTCGGAGAAATAGTCCTCCATGATGTGGCTCATGATGTCGATCGAGCCGGAGGCGGTGTGGTAGGGCGGAACGGAGAAGGTCAGCGTCGGGTCGCAGAACGAGACGGCCGGATAGAGGAGCCCCGCGCCGAACTTTTCGTTCGTTTCGGGGTTCGAGATCACGGCGATCGGGTCGAATTCGGAGCCGGTCGCGCTGACCGTGACGATATCGACGAGCGGAAGCGCCTTCCGGCCCATCTTCGGGTTCAGGATCATCTCCCAGAGGTCGCCGTCGTAAAACGTTCCGACCGCGATCGCCTTCGAGCAGTCGATCGTGCTGCCGCCGCCGACCGCGAGGACGACGTCGACCGCGTTTTCGCGGCAGATCTCCGCGCCCTTCCGGACCGTTCCGATCCGCGGGTTCGGTTCGACGCCGCCGAGTTCAAAGACCGTAAAGCCGCCGTCCCGGAGCGTCTTCATCAGTTTGTCGTAAAGGCCGGTCTTTTTGATCGAGCCGCCGCCGTAGACGAGCAGGACGTTCTTTCCGAACCGGCCGAGCTCCTCAGTGAGGCGGTCCGTCACGCCCTTTCCGAAACAGAGTTTTGTGGGGATCGCGTGCACGTAGTTTTCCATGGCAATTCTCCTTTTCTGACGCTAGGATACCACACGGCGCGCCACTTTACAACGGGCGCGAAAACCGCTATACTTCAAGTACATTCGAACGTTTTGACGCGAGGTCATCATGCCCAGATCCGAAATCGACAACGCCTATCTGAAACGGTTCTTCAACCTCGGGGACGACCCCGCGGGCGACCGGGAATGCGCCGGGATCAGGACGAAGCTCGAGCGGATCGAATGCAAAAACGGCGAAGACATCATCCGCATCGACGACGAACCGGACGGCATGTACTTCCTCGAATCGGGAACGTGCGCGGTGTTCGGCCGCGACGGCGACCAGATCAACGTCATGCGCGAGGGCAGCTATTTCGGCGAATACGGCGTTCTCTCGGGCGAGCGGCGCCTTTCGACCGTCCGTTCGGTCGGCCGCTCCGTCGTCTACAAGCTGAACGGCGCCGATATGATGGAGATCCTCGGCCGCCATCCGAAGCTCTACGGCGAGCTGATGAAACAGGTCTACGGCCAGGTCACGCGCAAACACACCCAGCTTCTGACGCTCTCCCGCATCCGCCGCGGGATCCTCCATACCCCCGACAGCGATACGCCGCTCCCGCCGAAGAAGATGGCGATCCGGTACGGCCTTCTCGCCGCCGTCTTTCTCCTTGCGGTCCTCCTCGTTCCGAAGGACAGCGCCGGCCCCGTTTTCGTCCTGCCGCTCGCGCTGATGGTCGTCTACGCGCTCGTGTCGAAGAACACGCTCGAATCGCTCGCGGTCAGCGGCATCCTCGCCGCGCTCCTGCTCTTCCGCACCGGCCTCGCCGCGAGCTACACCGACGCCCTCATGAAAACGATGGGCGATCCGGGCAACGTCTTCACCGTCCTCGTCATGGCGCTGACGGGCGCCGTGATCACGCTCATCGAAGCGTCCGGCGCGGTCACCGCGCTTGAGAAATGGGCAGACCGGAAGATCCGCACCGGCCGGGGCGTCCTCTTCGCTGCGGTCGGCGTGATGGCCGCGACGGCGATCGACGACTGCCTGAACATGCTCTGCGGCGCGGCGACGGTACGCACGGTCGCGGACGAACAGAACGTCCCGCGCGAGAAGACGGCGTTCCTGATGAGCTTCCTGCCGACGGTGATCTGCTCGTTCATCCCGTTCTCGCTGTGGGGCATCTACGTCATCGCGAACATCACCCCGGGCGTCGATTATTCCGCCGCGGGGATCTTCTGCCGCGCGATCCCGTTCAATTTCTTTTCGATCGTCGCCCTTGCCGCGCTGATCCTCTTCTGCTTCGGGAAGCTCCCGCTGACAAAACCCTTGAAGGACGCCGAAGCGCGCGTCGCCTCCGGCGGAAAGCTCTGGCCGGCCGGCTCGGAGCGCTACCTTCCCGAGGATGAGCCGTCGGTCTGGGGCCTGCCCGTCAACCTGCTCCTTCCCGTCGCCGTGCTCGCGGTCACGTCCCTCGCGGTCCGGAGCTTCTGGACGAAGAACATCGTCCTCGACAGCGCATGCGGCCTCGTCGCGACGCTGATCGTCCTGTTCTTCCTGTACTGCGGCCAGCGGCTGATGTCCCCCGAGCAGTTCGGCGAACACCTCGTCTCGGGCATCCAGTCGATGACGCTTCCGATCCTGCTCTATCTGATGGCGATGTGCCTCGCGGCGCTCCTCAACCAGGAATCGCTCGCGGGCTTCTTCGCGAACACGATGGCCGTCCTCGAGCCGGTCTCCGCGCTGATCCCCGCGATGCTCTTCCTCGCCTTCACGCTTCTGACGCTCTCGGTCGGCTCGTCCTGGGCGATGTACGTCATCGGGTTCCCGATCGCCGTCCGGATGGCCGCGCTCGGCGGGCTCTCGCGTCCTCTTTGCATCGGCGCCGTCTGCGCCGCCGGCATCGCGGGCGAAAAGAACTGCATCTACACGAGCGACGCCCTCTCCGTCGGCAGCGCGATCGGCTGCGACCCGAAGGCCGTCCTGCGCGTCCGCCTGCCATACAGCCTCTGGTTCACGGGGATCGCGTTCGCGCTCTATCTCCTCGCGGGGCTGATATTCTGAGACAATAAAACGGCCCCGCCTTCCGGGCGGGGCTTTCGCAGATACCGTCGCGGCGCAAAGCGCCGCTTTTTTATTCTCTTTTCAAACGGTCCTCTACAGCCACTTTTTCTTCTTGAAGAAGATCAGGCAGAAGACCACGATGAGGATGCTCAGCACGATCACGATCGGATAGCCGAGGCGCCAGTTCAGCTCCGGCATATAGCGGAAGTTCATTCCGTACCAGCCCGCGATGAGCGTCAGCGGCATGAAGATCGTCGTGACGACCGTGAGCAGCGTCATGATCCGGTTCTGGCGCACCTCCAGCTGGGCATGGTAGAGGTCGCGCACCTGCATCGTATAATCGCGGAGCGATACGACGGAATCGTACCGGCGCGTCATCAGGTTCATGAACAGGTGGATGTAGCGGAGGTTCTCCTCGCTGAAGAAGCCGTTCTCGTTCTCCTCGAACTCCTGGGTCATGTCGATGATCTGCTCGTAGTGGACCAGAAGCTCGCGGAGGTCGTTCCGGATCTCGTTGATGCGGCTCGGATTCTCCTGGCCTTCGGAGGACAGGATCGCGTCCTCGATGCGGTTCAGCTTCGCCTCATACCGCTCCATGATCGTCAGGTCGCGGTCCACGATCAGTTCCAGGAAGTCGTACAGGAACCGTTCGAGGCTCGGTTCGCGCCAGCGCTTCGTGCGGCGGATCGTCTCGATCATCTGCTCCGCCTTGCCGCTGTCGTCGATGAAGACGATGCCCTTTTCATCGAGCGCGAAGGCGAACCGGTAATCCTTCTCGCGAAGATCGTCCCGGTCGGGGATCTGGAACGTCC
>JAEEUO010000115.1 GCA_016286935.1 Bacillota bacterium
CGAACCTCATCAACCTTGTGAAGCGCTATATCGCGATCGCCCGGAAGCGGAAGAGCGCCGCACAGCCGGACGAGGCCGAAGGGACCGGTCCCGCCGCGTAGGCTCTCCGAATACCGAAACAAAACACCCCTGCGGGTTTCCGCAGGGGTCCTTTTTTCTTTGCCGCTTCTTCTACGCGCGCCTGAGCGCCGCGACGGCAGAGCACACGCCGAAGATCAGAACGTCCGCCGCCACGATCGTCGCGCCGACCGGCGTCTCCGCGTAGATCGAGACGATCAGTCCGATGACCGCGCCGGTGACCGAGAGAACGGCCGAGCAGACCGTGACGCGCAGGAAGCTCCGGAAGAGCCGCATCGCCGACAGCGCCGGAAAGACGACGAGCGCGGAGATGAGCAGCGAGCCGACGAGGTTCATCGCGAGCACGATGATGATCGCGATCACGACGGCGATCAGGAGGTTGTACGCCTCGACGCGCGTCCCGACGGCGCGCGCGAACGTCTCGTCGAACGTCACCGCGAAGATGCGGTTGTAGAAGAGGACGAACAGCGCGATCACGACGGCGGAAAGAACGAGCGTCAGCGTCACGTCGCGCGACGTCAGCGTCAGGATCGACGTCGATCCGAACAGCGTCGAGCAGACGTCTCCGGCCAGATTCGAGGCCGTCGAGAAGCGGTTCATCAGGAGATAGCCGAACGCCAGCGCGCCGACCGAGATCATCGCGATCGCCGCGTCGCCGCGGATCTTCGCGTTCTGGCCGGTCCTGAGGAGCAGGACCGCCGCGAGGATCGTGAACGGAAGGACGAGCAGCGTCTGGTGCGTGAGGTTCAGGACGGACGCGATCGCGATGCCGCCGAACGCCACGTGAGACAGGCCGTCTCCGATGAACGAGAAGCGCTTGAGGACGAGCGTCACGCCGAGCAGCGACGAGCAGAGCGCGACGAGGATGCCGACGACGAACGCGTAGCGGACGAACGGATAGGCAAGATAGAGGGACAGCGTTCCGGTCATTCCTCCGTCCCCCCTTCCGGTCTGAGCGGCATCTCGAAGCCCCACGCGTCCTGACGGACGGGCGTTTCGAAGTGCCACGCGTCCTCGCGCAGGAACAGGCGCCCCGCGCCGCTCCGCAGATAGGCGTCGCGTGTGCCGAAAAAGACGGCCGTGCCGATGTGAAGGACGTGCGTCGCGTAGCGGACGGCGGCCCGCACGTCGTGGGAGATCATGATGATCGTGATGCCGCTCTTGTTCAGCTCCGCGATCCGCTCGTACATCGTGTTCGTCGCGTTCGGATCGAGCCCCGCGACGGGTTCGTCGAGGAGCAGGACCTTCCGCGTCGCGCAGAGGGCGCGCGCGAGGAGCACGCGCTGCATCTGGCCGCCGGACAGGTCGCGGTAGCAGCGGTCCGCGAGGCCGGTGATCTCCATGCGCGCCATGTTCTCCTCGGCCAGTTTTTTCTCCGCCTTTCCGTAGAACGGCCGGCCTTTAAGCCGGCTCTGGCAGCCCGACAGGACGATCTCCCGGACCGAGGCGGGAAAATCCTTCTGGAATTCCGTCGCCTGGGGGAGATAGCCGATCTCATCCCTCCGGAGCCCTTCGCCGAACTCGATCGTTCCGCCGTACGGCTCGCGGAGCCCGAGGAGCGTCTTCATCAGCGTCGTCTTCCCCGACCCGTTCTCGCCGACGATGCACAGGTAATCGCCCGAATGCACGGTGAAATTCAGGTGTTCGATGATCGTATGCGATTCATACCCGAGAGCGAGATCCCGGGCAGCGATGAGCGCCATCAGGCATCCTCCTTGCCGGTGTCGTTACCGAAGCGCTTCCTTCAGCACTTCGAGGTTCTGTTTCATGCGCGATTCGTACGTCGCGCCGCTTTCCGCCTGCGCCCGCGTCACGGACTGCATCGAGTCCAGCGTGCGGATCGTCAGGCCGCGCGTCTTCGCGGTGCGGACGATCGTCTCCGCGAGAGCCGTATCCGCGCCGTCGATCGTCAGGACGCACGTGAGGCCGAGCTCGTCGACCTTCTCCGCGAGAAAAAGCACCGTCTCGAAGCTCGCCTCCGTCTCGGCCGCGCAGCCGCTGAACGCCGCGTAATAGTCGAGGCCGTAGTCGCTCGTGAGGTACAGGAACGGGAACCGGTCGCCGAAGAGGAGCGTCCGGTTTCCGGTGCCGCGGACGGCGTCCCCGAACGCACGGTCGAGCGCGCCGAGCTCTCCGCCGTACGCTTTCGCGTTCGCCTTGTAGAGCGCGCCGTTCGCGGGATCGAGCGCGGCGAGTTCCTCCGCGATCCTCTCCGTCAGAAACGCGGCGTTCCGGAGCGAGAGCCAGACGTGCTCGTCGTATTCGGCTTCGCCGTCGTCATGGTCATGGTCCGTCTCGCCGTGGGTGGAGCGGCGGATGCGCTCCGCGCGGGCAGGCTGCATCCCCTCGACGGTCTCCTCCTCGCGCGCGGCGTCGCCGAGAAGGCCGAGGAGGCTGACGGCGGTCCGGCCGTCGTTCCGCGCCGTTTCGAGCGCGTCCTCCACCCATTCGTCCGATTCGCCGCCGACGTACACGAAGAGGTCGGCGTCCGCGATCGAAAGGATGTCCTTCGCGGTCGGCTGGTAGTTGTGAAGGTCGGCGCCCGTGTCCATGAGGAGCGTCAGTTCGACGCCCGCCGGGTTTTCGCCGAGGACGTTCCGGATCCAGTCATAGGCCGGAAAGACCGTCGCGACGACGCGGAGGCTCTGTCCGTCCGGTTTTCGGCCGGACGCGGACGGATCTGCGCACCCGGAAAGACCGAACGCCAAAACGGCCGCCGTCAGCAGGCAGATCAGTCGTATTCGGTTGTTTCGCGGGGTCTTGCGCATCCCTCAGCCGGCCCGGTCTCCCGTCCGGATCAATAGTTGTACGCGCAGACTTCGAAGTATGCCTGCGGGTGGGCGCACGTCGGGCAGATCTCCGGCGCGTTCGTGCCGATGACGATGTGGCCGCAGTTCCGGCACTCCCACACCTTGACCTCGCTCTTCTCGAAGACCTTCGCGGTCTCGATGTTCTTGAGCAGCGTGCGGTAGCGCTCTTCGTGGTGGCGTTCGATCGCGGCGACGAGGCGGAACTTGCGCGCGAGCTCGGGGAAGCCCTCCGCGTCCGCGGTCTTCGCGAACTCGTCGTACATATCGGTCCACTCGTAGTTCTCACCCTCCGCCGCGGCGAGCAGGTTTTCGGGCGTCGTGCCGATGCCCTTGAGCTCCTTGAACCACAGCTTCGCGTGTTCCTTTTCGTTTTCGGCCGTCTTCAGGAACAGGGCCGAGATCTGTTCGTAGCCTTCCTTCTTCGCGACCGAGGCGAAGTAGGTGTATTTGTTGCGCGCCTGGGATTCGCCGGCAAAAGCGGCTTCGAGATTCTTTTCGGTCTGCGTTCCTGCGTACGGGTTCTTTTTCATGTGTCTTCCTCCTTCTCCGGATCCTCCTCCGGCCGTTGTGTCGTGCGGACCCTTCTCACGCGAGATCGTCGCGGAACGGGTCAAGATCATCGGTCGCCGCGGAGGCCGTCCGGTATCCCGCCGGCGTTTCCTCGAGCGATTTGTAATACAGTCTGCAGTGGCAGAACCCCTCGAACGCGGGGTCGCTGACCTGGTCGCGGAATTCCTCGCACATGCAGATGTTTTCAGGGGTGTGTTCTCTCCGGCAGGGACAGTAGCCGCCGGTCCGTTTCAGTCCGTCCCGGATCAGGTCGACGATCTTCTGATCGGGATTCAGCATCAGTTTCATCAGTGTATACCGCCTTTCTATACGAATTCCGTTTCGATGTTCAGCGCGATCTCGCTTCCGGGGTAGCGCTCCGCCATATACGCGAGGAAGTCCGCCCGGAGGCCGTCCCAGTCCTTGAGGTCGTAATCGACGATGAAGTCGCAGTAGATGCGGTTCGTGTCGGGCTCGAGGTAGACGGCGTGGAAGCTCTGGACGTGTTCGCGGTCCCGGATGAACGCGGCGATGTCGCGGCGGATCTCCCGGACGCCTTCGTGGTCGTTGTCGATCGCGTACAGGCCGAAGACCATCGCGACCTTGTACTTCGCGTAGATGTCGATCTGGAGCTTGCGCAGGACCTGGTAGATCTCGCCGACGGTCGTGTCGTGGTCGATCTCGAGGTTGCAGGAGCCCGTGTACGCGTCCGGCCCGTAGTTGTGGAGGATCAGGTCGACCGCGGCGGCGACGCCCTCCGTCGAACGGATCTCCCGGTACAGGTCCGCCGCGAGTTCCTCGTCCGCCGGCCGTCCGAGCAGGTCGGCGACGGTGTCCTTCAGGATGAGGAAGCCGGACCGCAGGATCAGGACGGAGATGAAGATGCCCGCGTACGCGTCGAGCGAAACGCCGGAGAACAGGAACACGAGCGACGCCGCGATCGTGACGACCGAGATCAGCGAATCGTTCCGGCTGTCGACGCCGACGCCCTCCAGCGCGCCCGAGCCGACCTTTTTGCCCATCTTCACCGTGTACGTTCCGAGCGCGAACTTCGCGACGGCCGTGACGGCGATGACGGCGAGCGAGAGATACGAGACGGCGAGATCGGCCGGCCGGATGATGCGTTCGATCGAGCTCTTCAGCGTTTCGATGCCGGTCACGAGGATGAGCACCGCGACGATCAGGCTCGTCAGGTATTCGATCCGCCCGTAGCCGAAGGGATGCTTCTTGTCGCGGTGTTTGCCCGCGAGCTTCGTTCCGACGAGCGTCAGGAGCGACGTGAGCGCGTCCGACGCGTTGTTGATCCCTTCCGAAACGATCGCGATCGAGGCC
>JAEEUO010000116.1 GCA_016286935.1 Bacillota bacterium
ACCATCACCACGACGACGATGACGATGATGAACATGAGCATGAGCACGAGCATCATCACCACCACGACGACGATGATGACGATGACGACGAACATGAGCATGAACATCACCACCACGAACACGGCCACCACCATCACCATCATCACCACGGCGAACACGACGCGGACGAGGTGTTCACGAGCTGGGGCCGCGAGACCGCGAAGCGCTATGACGAGGAATCGCTCAAGGCGAAGCTCGACGCGCTCAACGACAGCGAAACGTACGGCATGATCCTCCGCGCGAAGGGCATCGTCGAGAGCCCGACCGGCGAGTGGCTCCACTTCGACTTCACCCCCGGCGAGGCCGAGGTCCGCAAGGGTCCCGCCGCGACGACCGGCCTGCTCTGCGTGATCGGCGCCGAGCTGAAGGAAGACGCCGTCGAAAAGCTGTTTGAGCTGTAAACTGCCATGAAAGAAGTACCGGTATACCTGTTTACGGGTTTTCTGGAATCCGGAAAGACGAAGTTCATCCAGGAAACGCTTGAGGACGTCCAGTTCAACAACGGCGAACGGACGCTTCTTGTGATCTGCGAGGAGGGCATCGAGGAGTACGACCCGTCGCGCTACTCGGGGAAGAACGTCTTCCCGGTCCTGCTCGAGGACAAGGGCCAGCTGAACCCCGTCTTCTTCCAGAACGAACTGAAGAAATGCAAGGCCGAGCGCGCCGTCATCGAGTACAACGGCATGTGGCTTCTGAACGACCTCTTTTCGGCGCTGCCGGAGAACTGGGTCGTCTACCAGGAGTTCAGCTTCGCGGACTCCGCGACGTATCTCTCGTACAACGCGAACATGCGCCAGCTCACGTACGACAAGCTCGCGACGTGCGACGTCATCGTCTTCAACCGCTGGTCGGACGACTACGAGATGATGGCGTTCCACAAGATCGTCCGCGGCGCGAGCCGGAGGGCCCAGATCTTCTACGAGTATCCGGACGGACGCACCGAGCCGGACGACATCGAGGATCCGCTGCCGTTCGACATCAACGCCGACGTGATCGAGATCCGGGACCGCGACTACGCGTACTGGTACCGCGACATGTCCGAGGACATGAAGAAGTACGACGGAAAGACGGTCCGGCTCAAGGCCGTCGCCGCGTATTCCGGCAGGCTGCCGAAGGGCGTCTTCGCGGTCGGCCGCCAGCTGATGACGTGCTGCGTCGAGGACATCCAGTGGACCGGCCTCGTCTGCATGCGCTACGGCGAGAAGCCCGAGCCGAAGAAGTGGTACACGATCACGGCGCGGATCGAGATCGCCGCGAGCTCCGCGTACGGCGGCCAGAAAGGCCCGATCCTCCACGTCACCTCCCTCGAACCGGCCGACCCGCCGGAGGAGGAGGTCGCGACGTTCTTCTGAGGCTTGCGCGCCCCTTTTGCACAGGAAAAAACCCCGCTCCCGCGGGGTTTTGTTTTGTTTGATCTGACCCGTCCGGCCGGCGGGCCGGTCCTATGCGAGCGTCTTCGTCAGAAGCACGGCCGGGTAGCGGCCCTCGAGGCGGGAGAAGCAGCGCGAAGCGTCCTCCTCCGCGTCAAAGAGCGCGAAGAACGTCGGACCGGAGCCGCTCATCTGGATCTGGGCGGCGGCGGAACGGGTAGCCGGCGTTTCGGAACCGGCCGGCATTTCGGGGCCGGAACCGTTGGAATCTCCGCACGCATCGTCTATCCGCGATGCGTCCTCGATCGCGGTCCTGAGATCGCGGAGCTCGGGGTTGCGGTACAGCGCGATCGGCTCGAAGTCGTTCGTCGCGACCGTTCCCATCTCGTCCCACGCGCGGTACATCTCGGGCGTGGAGAGGCCGAGCGCCGGCTTCACAAGGACGCAGAACCGCTCCTTCGCGGGGACGGGTTCGATGAAGTCGCCGATCCCCGTGCAGAGCGCCGCCGCGCACTCGCCCGCGTTCACGAGCAGGCAGAACGGCACGTCCGCGCCGATCCGCTTTCCGATCGAGCAGAGGATCTCGAGCGGCAGGAACAGGCCGAGGAGCTCGTTCAGAGCGAGCAGGACCGCGGCGGCGTCCGAGGAGCCGCCGCCGAGACCGGCCGCGAACGGGATCTTCTTTTCGAGCGCGATCCGGACGGCCGGGAGCGGCGGCGCGGAATGCGCGCCGCCTTCGCGAACGCCGTCGGCAGAGCCGGTCCGCCCGCTGTTATCGCTATAGCGTCCGCGCCGCACGGCCTCGCCGAGCATCGCCTCGGCGGCCTTCCAGCAGAGATTCGACCGGTCGGACGGAAGGTCCGCGCCGGAGACGGTCAGGGAGATCCGCGGCGCGGAATGCGCGCCGCCTCCGCGAACACCGCCGGCAGAACCGGTTCCGTCCTCCGCGGAGGAGACCGTCACCTCCAGCTCGTCCGCGAGGGCGAGCCCCTGCATGACCGTCGAGATCTCATGATAGCCGTCCGGCCGGAGGCCGAGGATATGGAGATCGAGATTGATTTTTGCGTGAGCGGGGATCTTCATTCGTTTTCGCGTTTCTCCCCTACTCCCCGAGCGTCCAGCCTTCGACGAGGGCCTGGAGCTCCGGGATCTTCTCGTAGCCGGTCCAGTCGCGGCGGATCGGCGTGACCGAAACGTAGCCGTCGATGAGGGCGGCCGTATCGGTTCCGGGATGGGTCTCGGAGTTGCCCATCGTGCGGGACGGGTTCTCGTACCAGCGGTCAAACGACTTCTCGTCAACCCGCTCGTCCTTCATCTGGAGCTCGTAGTGGACGTGGCCGACCGCGGTCGCGCGCCATCCCTTGATCTCGGACGGCGGCACGTTCGCGACGTTGATGTTGTACATAAACTCCGTTCCGGCCTTGAGCGCGTACGGCAGGAACTGAAGCACCGCCGCGCAGGCCGATTCGAAGTCGGACGGCTGGTACGGCCGGTCGACGAACGGAAAGCGCTCCGTCGAGATCGCGATCGCGGGGATCCCGTCCATCACGCCCTCCATCGCGGCGCCGACGGTCCCGGAGTAGTGGGTGTCCTCGGCGGTGTTGAAGCCGTGGTTGATGCCGGAGATGACGACGTCGGGGTGGATCCCCTCGCGGTTGAAGAGCTCAAGGCCGAAGAGGCACGAGTCCGACGGCGTGCTGTCGACGGTAAACGCCTGAACCGCGCCTTCCATTTTGACCTCCTCGACGTGGGTGTGGGATTTCAGCGACGTCGCGTGGCTCATGCCGCTCTGCTGAACGGCCGGGACGGAAACGTACACCTCCGTTTCGGGCAGCGTCGAAAGCGCCTTCACGAGGCACGCAAGCCCCACCGAGGCGATCCCGTCGTCGTTCGTGACGAGGATGCGGGTGACGGATTCTTTGTTTTTGTCAAATAACTTCATGTCGTACGTCCTCTCCGTTCAAAAAGTCTGTTTCGGATTCGCGCCTTTATTGTATCAAAACCGCGCGCGTTTGTGCTATACTGTTTTTATCAAATCCCGTTCCACCTTTTCGAAAGGAGACCCCTATGTCCCATCAGGATAAACCGGCCCTCGTCATCATGGCGGCCGGAATGGGCAGCCGGTTCGGCGGCCTGAAGCAGATCGCCCCGATCGGCAAAAAAGGCGAGCCGATCCTTGCCTTTTCGCTCTACGACGCCCAGCGCGCCGGCTTCCGGAAGTTCGTCTTCGTCATCAAGGACGAGATCTACAACGATTTCCGCGAGCTCGTTCTCTCGAAGATCCCCGCGAAATACGACGTCCGTGTCGTCTTCCAGCGCGTCGGCAACATCCCCTCGATCTACAGCGTGCCCGAAGGCCGCGTGAAGCCGTGGGGAACGAGCCACGCGATCCTCGCCGCGAAACCGGTTCTGAACGGCCCGTTCGCGGTCATCAACTCCGACGACTACTACGGCCCCGGCGCGTTCGGCCCCGTGTACGAGTTCCTGAAGAAGGCGAAGAAAGGCCAGTACTGCATGATGGCCTACAACGTCGCGAACACGCTCTCCGAGAACGGCGGCGTGACCCGCGGCGTCTGCGAGGTGAAGAAGGGCCTTCTCACGAAGGTCGTCGAGACCCACGAGATCACGAAGGACTCCGGCCTCAAGCCCGACACCCCGGTCTCGATGAACCTGTGGGGCTTTACGAAGGACTTCCTCACCGCGCTCGAAAAGGGCCTCGATCCGTTCCTCGTCAAGGCGCTCCACGAAAACCCGCTCAAGGGCGAGTATCTGCTCCCCGATTCCGTCTCCGACCAGCTCAAGGCCGGCGCCGCGACCGTCGCGGTCCTGCGCACGAACGACCGCTGGTACGGCGTGACGTACAAGGAGGACCTCGCGCCCGTTCAGGCGACGCTCCGCGGCTTCCAGGAATCCGGACTCTACCCCGAAGATCTCTTCGCGGGAAAATAACCTCTCAATAAAAATAGGACTTCCCCGAAAGTCCTATTTTTCCTTTTTCGCTTTGTGCTTTCGCCCTTCCCCGATACAATAAAAGACAACCAGTCATAACCGTTTCGGAGGGGCATGATGTCTCTGTTGGATAATCTGAAAAAAAGCTTCGTGGACGGTCTCGCGAAGAGCCTGGAAGGCGCCGTGGAGAAGACCGTCTCGTCCGCCGTTGACAAGGCTTCGGGCAAGGTCGCCGAAGGCGTCGGAAACGCCGTCGGGAAAGCCGCGGACAAGGTCGCCGATTCGATCGCCGAAAAGGCTGAGGCAAAGAAGGCCGAGAAGGAAGCGGCCGAACAGACCGCCGCCGCAAAAGCCGATGAAACCGCGAAGCCGGACGCGCCGTGGACGGAGGAGGCAGCGAA
>JAEEUO010000117.1 GCA_016286935.1 Bacillota bacterium
AGAGCCCCTCCTCCGCCTTCGCCGCAAGCGATTCGTCGGACGCGGCGGCGGCGTCGGGGTCGCCCGACAGAAACCGTTCGGCCAGTTTTCCGACCGACAGGTTCCACGTTTCGTCCGTCTTGACGAGGGGGATCCGCTCCCCGCGGAGCAGAAGGACGACGTCGCACGCCGTCTCCGCCAGATTCCACAGCGCGAGGATCGCCTGGGTCGTCCAGACGGCCGCCGGTCCCGAGATCGCCGCCGCGAGCGCGGCGGCCTCCTCAAGGCGGAGCGGGCTCGCGTACAGGTACGCGGCGTTCAGCGGCGTGCGGAGCGCCGCCAGATACACCTTCACCGCGTTCAGGTTCTCCCGGTCGCCCGTCTTTCCCGCGAGGATGTACTCGATCTCGTTCCGGAAAAACGAACGCTCGGGCGGGTTCGGCGACCGGTACGTGGCGAAGCAGCTGCGGATATAGAGATTGACGAGCGCCTCGGAACCCGCGTTCCGGATCAGCGAGGCGGGATCCCATTCGGACAGCGCGTCGAGCGATAGGCCGGGCGTATCCGCGAGGCGGGACGGAAGCGATCCGATCACACCGCGGTTCCGCAAGGTCCGGAACGTTCCCTCCGCCTCCTCCCGGTCGAACGGCGCGTCGTCTTCCTTCCCGCCGAACAGATCCGCCTCCCCGATCACCGTGTACGGGAGGTCGGCTCTGACCTTCGCGAGGACGTTCCGCCGGACGAGATCGGTCCTGGAAAGCGCGTAGTCCGTCCCGTCGAACGTCACGTCGCCGAGGGAAATGTGCATCCGGTCGGCCCCCGCGAGCTTGACGAACGATCCGTTCATCGCCGTCCGCAGGCGCTCCTCATACGTTTCCGGCGTCTCGGAAAGGCCGTAGATCCCGTAGCGCGCGAAGAGGTCCTTCTGGTAACGGCCGAGAAGCGACAGCTCCGCGATCCGCGCGACGTCGCCAAAGTAGCTCACCGCGGCGAGATACGAAGACGCTTCGGCTATTCCGAGGCATCCGAAGACGAGGCTCCCGACCAGGAGAGCAACGAAGACAATGACAGAACCGCTTCGGGCATAGGAAACGCCCTTTCGCGTCGGGCCGTATCGTGGGCGGACGTTTCGTCGCGGACGTGCGCGAACTCCTCGAGGCCGAACGAGAGCATCAGGCTCGCGATCAGAACGATCAGAGGCCAGATCAGCGCGCTTTCGACGAGGGAGCCTCCCCGCTTTCTCCGGACGCGCAACGGTCATACTCCAGTCCGCGACAGATTCGAGAAGACGCTGTTCACGAAGGAGGTGATCTGGGTGCGGAAGATCAGGCCGAGCGCGATCGCGAGCGCGATCAGGATCGCGACCTGGACCATTTCCATTCCGGCCTTCCGGCGGATGCGTTTGAGAGTTTCCATGTTTCATTCTCCGTTTCCATTATATATTATTGATGTATTTATTTGACAGTGCTATTGTAACAGACTTTCCGCCGCCGGTCAACCGCGATTTCCGCGCGCTCCCTCCGTTTTCCAGTTCCGGACGCACGAAAAAAACGGGCCCCGGAGGGCCCGTTCGGGATCGGTCGTCAGCGCGGGATCAGAGCTCGCGGAGGCCGTTGTTGATCTTCGCGTTCCGGATGACGGAGACGAGCGTGCGCAGGAACTCGGCGCGGAATTCCGCGTAGTGTTCGGGGTGGAGCGTGCCGCGCGCGGAGATCGCGCCCTCCTCGAATCCGAGGTCGAGCTGGAAGTGTTCGCAGTTCGTGTAGTTCGGCGCGGTCTGGTCCCAGCCGTTCCACTTGACGAGATCGTACTTTTCGATGAGGTTCCGGAATTCGCCGAGGCGGATCGCCGTGTTCGGAAGCGACGCGCAGTAGCGGTAGACGCCGCGTTCGATGAACTCGCCGCTCTCGGAGCGGATCGTCACGTCGAAATTCGTGGAGCGCATGCCTTCCGCGAAGATCAGCGCCTCGTACGAATCGGCGCCGGAAGCGCCCTGCTGGCGGAACGTCGCCATCACGGTGTTCAGGCTGCCGCTGACGTTGCGGACCTTCGCCTCCGAGACGACCTTCGTGACGAGCGGCTGGAAGAGCGTGTCGAGTTCGCGCACGAAGTCGCCGTAGCCCTCCGGGAACGCGTTCGTCCCGCGGGCGTACAGATTCGCGCCGTCCGCGAACCGCATCGTCAGCGTAAAGCCGGAGGACTCGACAGCGCTCTGCGCGGTGCGCGAGAAGCCGGCCCACTGTTCGATCTTGTACTTGTCGCACAGATTCTTCAGCCGCGAAAGAAGGAGCTCGTTCGTGACGTTCGTCATCCTTCCGTAGTCCTTGTAGCCCGCGGCGGTATAGGCGAACACCGGGGGCGTCTGCATCGCGTCGATGTCGTAGGAATAGCTGTTTCCGGCGCCGTCGTGCGCGTAGTAGAAGCTACGGATCGCGGTCGCGTTCGGGATCGCGCCGGTGCCGGCGCCGGCCGTTCCGCTCACGGTGTATTCGCCGGGCTTGTAGATGACGGGCGGCACGTCGACCGGTTTCCGCTTTTCGGGCGGGAGGAGCGCGTTCTGGACTTCCTGGACCAGGACGTACGCGTTGCGGTATTCCTCGGACGAGAACGGCTCGGCCGGCTCATCGCCCACGGTCGCCACGACGATGTCGTCCGCGATCTCAAGGCTGACGGAATCGAACCACGGCGAATCGATCGACACGTCGAGATCGATCTCATACTCCGTCTCATAGTGGGGCGGCGTGAAGCTGACCTCTTTCCCTTCGGCGTCCTTGTCCTTCACTTCGCTCTTCGTTTCCTTGAAGCGCGGCTCGAGCGCGGTGATCTGGGAGAGTTTGATGACGTCGGGGTTGTCGTTCTCGTAGGCCTTGCGGTAGTTGACGAGGAACGTTCCGGCCTCTTCGTCGACGAAGAGATAGCGGTTCAGTTCAAAGAGTTTCGACGGCTTGAACGCGGCGACGGAGGCCTTGTTCGCCTCGCGGTATTCGAGCTGCTCGCGGATCTGGTCGACCGTCGAGCTTCTGCGCTCGCTGAACAGGGGCGACAGCTTCTTCGCGCAGTCCTTGCAGAGGATGCCGTCGTTGAGTTTTCTGCCGCCGAGGAGGCCGATCTTCGCAGCGCAGATGCTGCAGTATTTCGCATCGAAAAGTCCCATTTTGTTCTCCCTTTCTTTTGTGTGATCGATGTGGTGTTTTTATGGTTAACGGCCTGCCGGGGCAGGCGCTTCGTTACCGTTGGAAGATCATCGCGCAGAGGGCCGGGTATTCCTCGTCGCCGTAGGGGCCCTGGTACCAGAGCACGGTGAGGTGGCCGTCATACGTCGACGCGGCGAATTCGTTCGTTTCGTCTCCGCGGAACACCACGGACCAGTCCTCGTTCGGGCATCCGTCGAAGAGCGGAACATAGTCGACGCTGACCTCCATATCGTCGAAGCGCGTCGTCTCGCCGTTCTGGGTATACGAGAACGAGGCGGTCCCGTCCGGGTCGAATTCGAGCCAGCAGACCGCGCCCTCCTCTTCCGCGGACCATACCCATTCCTCGGTCTCGCCCGTCACGAACGTCCAGTGATAGCAGAGCTCGCTCTCATAGTCGAAGCCGAACATACCGTCGTCGCCCAATCCGCTGAGGACGGTCTCCTTCATCCCGTAGAACGTGAACGGGTATTCGAAGAGATCGTCGTCCCCGGTATAGCCGTAGGCAGGCCCGAAGACGTCGTACGATTCCCGGAGGGCGTCCGTGTAGTCGTCGCTCTCCTCGAATTTGATCCAATTGAAGCGGATCGCTTCCTTTTTCGCGTCCGCGCGGAACCAGTATTGTTCGAGCGCGGCGAATTCCTCCCGCGTGATGTTGTGGCCTTCGTCGTCGTAATACGCCGTCTTCAGGACATCCTCGTCGCGTTCGCGGTCGACGCGGGCATCGATCGCGCCGATCACTTCCGAGGTGACCTTTCCGTCCGCCAGGAAGAGGTACTGTTTGTAGAACACGGCCTCCGCGTATCCGTTGCGGACGATGTCCTCGCAGATGTAGTAATAGACGCCGTCCTCCTCGTAGCAGCGGTATTTGTCGTAGAACAGAAGATCCGGCTCGCTCTCCTCGTCGAACTGGGTCATATCGACGGGCTCGACCGTTTCGAACATATCGTCCACTTCGAACATCGACGAATAGGAGAAATAGCCGGTCCCCTCGACGTAAGAGGTGATCAGCTCGAGGCGCCCGTTCCGGTCGAGATCGGTCACGCAGAACACGGGGGAACCCGCCTCCGCGATCGGTTCGGTCCAGACGTCCGCGTATTCGTTCAGGAGCGCGATCTGGCTCTCGACCGAGGACGGATCGGGTTCGGGTTCGGGCGGGACGACGGCAGGCGTGCAGGCCGTAAGCAAAAGCAGAAGCGATAACAGAATGGCGAACACGGTGTTCTTTTTCATGGTATTCCTTCCTCAGGCAGACACCGCGGCCGGGAACGGTCCCGCGCCGGCAGGATGAAAAAGCAGATTACCAATCGTATTATACCGCAATTCGCCGCAAGAGACAAACCGGAAAGAAAGTTTTTTGCGGAACGCGCTTACTTCATCTCGAGGAGGACGGGCGCGAGCGTCACGAGCAGCAGCGCGCCGAGCAGGAGCGCCATCGGAAAGGCAAGCTTCGCCTCGGCCTTCTTCCCCTTTTCCTCTGCAGAGCGGAGCTCGCCGTTCCGGAGCAGGAGCGATTCGAGTTCGAGTTTGGACGTGATGGAGACGCCGCGGAGGACCGCGTCATCCAGTACGGCCGAG
>JAEEUO010000118.1 GCA_016286935.1 Bacillota bacterium
GTCTGCGTCGGCGGAGATGATCCCGGCGTTCTTCAGGCCGATGTAGGCTATGAAAAATCCGAGGCCCGCGCCGATCGCCTTCTTCAGGCTGTCGGGGATGCTGTTGACCATGGCCTCGCGGATGTTGCAGAACGTCATGAGCAGGAAGAGGATGCCCTCGACGAAGACGGCCGACAGCGCCCACCGCCAGGAATACCCCATGGCGACGCAGACCGTGAACGCGAAGAACGCGTTGAGGCCCATCCCCGACGACAGCGCGAACGGCAGATTCGCGACGAGCCCCATGAAAAGCGTGGCGATGGCCGAGACGATCGCCGTCGCCGAAAACACCTTCGCGAAATCCATGCCCGCATGGGAAAGGATCATCGGGTTGATCGCGAGGATATACGCCATCGTCATGAAGGTCGTGATCCCCGCGGAGATCTCCCTGCGCACGGTGCTGCCGCGTTCTGTGATCTTGAAGAACTTATCCATTTCCCTTCCTCGTACGATCCGGATCGAAAAACGGGATCTGTCGGAACGATTATACCATAGCGCTTCCGGTATAACAATTAAGAACCCTCTTTTGCCTTTGCGGACAAAAGAGGGTTCTTTTTGGTGAGAGTGGCGGGATTCGAACCCACGACCTACTGATTCGTAGTCAGGCACTCTATCCAGCTGAGCTACACTCCCGAACCAGCGCGCTGTTCACGCGCAAGTGATATTATATAGCGGTCGATCGTGAATTGCAAGGAGATTTTTGCGCAATTCGCTTTTCTTTCAGCGCTTTTTGTTGAAGCTGTCGGCACGGAGGAGGTCGCCCGCCCTGAGTTTCGCGTCCGTCCGCACGAGCACGGGGCGCATCGGGTGGTTCGCGGGACCTTCCGCTCCGGTCTCGTCGCGGATCGAGTCGATCCGGACCGTTCCGCCGGGCATACCGGGCGTAAGAAGCTCGACGCCCTCGCCCGCTTCAAAGTAGTTGCGCGTCTCGACGGGAACGTATCCCTCCGCGAGGAGCCTCCGCGCGGCCGCCGGATCGATCTTCGGCGTGACGTCCTCGGCCTTGTATTTTCGCTTCGTCGATCTGATCTCCGCGATACGGGCCGCTTCGTCCGCCGCTCGCCCGTCGATCGACGCAAGATACGCCGCGGGATCGAGCACCACTCCGACGAACGTCCGCTCGCGGATGTATTCGCCGTTGTCGCTGCCGGTCGCGAGGAGGCTTCCGAGAGCGGCCTGGTCCTTTTCCGAGCCGGGCCTGTCGACGAAGAAGCCCGCCGTATACGGGCGGTGGGAGACGGCGCAAAGCTCGCGCGCGATCGCCTCGAACGGTGCCGAACGGTCGAGCGCCATCCGGTACGCGTTCGTGACGGACGCGATGTAGAACGGGCTCTTCATCCGCCCTTCGATCTTCAACGAGACGATCCCCGCCTCCGCGAGTTCGTCGAGGAGCGGCAGCGCGCAGAGGTCGCGCGACGACAGGATCGCCGTACCCTGTCCGCTCTCCTCGACGTCGAAGTACTCGCCCGGACGCTTCTCTTCTTCCAGCCGGTAGTTCCAGCGGCACGGCTGGGCGCACTCGCCGCGGTTCCCGGACCGTCCCGCGAGATACGCGGAGATCAGGCAGCGGCCCGAATACGCCATGCACATCGCGCCGTGGCAGAACGCCTCGAGTTCGAGTCCCTTCGGGCACTCCTCGCGCACGCGGCGGATCTCTTCGATCGACAGTTCCCGCGCGAGAACGAGCCGCTTCGCGCCGAGATTCCACAGGACCTCCGCCGTCTTCGCGTTCATCGCGTTGAACTGGGTCGACACGATCACGTCGAGGTCCGGGCACGCTTCCTTCGCCGCCGCGAGCACGCCGAGATCCGCGACGATGATCGCGTCCGCTCCGGCGTCCGCGAGGAACTTCACGTATTCGCCGACGCGGCCGATCTCATCGGTGTAGGCGTAGCTGTTCACGGTGACGAAGAGTTTTTTGCCGGCGGAGCGGGTCCGCTCCGCCGCGAGCCGAACGTCAGACGCGGAAAAGCCCGCCTTCGCAGCGCGCAGCTGCAAAAACGGGCCGCCCAGATAGACGGCGTCCGCGCCGAAGCGCAGCGCCGCCTCCAGTCCTTCCATATCGCCCGCGGGGGCGAGCAGTTCGGGTTTTTTCGGGGTATTCTCCATTCGTTACTTGTCCGTGTTCGGGATCAGCGTGACGGTGGCCGTCACCATCTTGCCGGAGCGCTCCACGGCCACCTCGACCTTGTCGCCCGGTTCGTGACCGGCGAGCGACGCCTTCAGTTCGTCGTAAGTCGTGACCATATCGCCGTCGACGGAGATGATCCGGTCGTTCGCTTCGAGGCCGGCCTTCGAGGCCGATTCGGCCGTGACCGTCGCAATGTAGACGCCCGCGTTCGTGAAGCCGTAGCGAGCGGCCTGTTCCGCGGTCAGTTCGACGACCTGAACGCCGAGGATGGCCTTGTTCGTGTTCTTCGTTTCGGTGTCGCCGTCTTTGGTGTCCGCCGTTCCGCCCTTCGCGTAGGAGCCTGTGGAGATCAGCGACTGGGCGACCTCCAGCGCGACGTTCGACGGGACCGCGAACGACAGGCCTTCGGAATCGGTATCGCTCGATTTCGCGCAGACGATGCCGACGAGCTCACCCTTCGCGTTGAAGAGGCCGCCGCCGGAGTTGCCGGGGCTGATCGCCGCGTCGTACTGGAGGACGTCGAGGGTGATCGTCTTCGTCGCGGTTCCGTAGCCGCCGCCGAAGAAGTATTCGTAGTAGCTTCCGTAGCCGCCGCGGCCGGAGTTGTTGTTCTCACCCGTTTCGACGGAGACACGGATCTGGCGGTCCAGAGCGCTTATGATGCCCTGGGTGATCGAGCCGGAGAAGTTGCCCTCCGGGTTGCCGACCGCGTAGACGGTCGCGCCCTGGACGAGGTTGTCGGAGTTGCCGAGCTTCGCGGCGGGAAGGCCGGTCGCGTCGATCTTGATGACCGCGATATCGCCGTCCACATACGAGCCGGTAACGGTCGCGGGGTATTTCGTGCCGTCCTGAAGTTCGACGGTGATCGACGTCGCGCCGGTGATGACGTGGGCGCTCGTCAGGATATAGCCTTCGGAGTTGACGATCACGCCGGAGCCGGCGCCGCCGGTAACGTACGATCCGCCCCAGAAGGAGCTCGTCGTCATCTTTTCGGTCGTGATGGCCACGACGGTCGGAACGACGGCGGCCGCGATCTGTTCGGAGTTCAGCTGGCCGGCTGTCGAGATGATCGTCGTCGTCGCGTTCGGTTCCTTCGCCGTATCCGTGTTCGAGGACGAATCCGAGACCTGGTTGATGACGACGGGTTCGAGGTTCGCGTAGCCCGCCTTTACGCCGAGATAGCCGCCGCCGAAGCCGAGGCCCGCGACGAGCAGGCACGCGAGAACGCCCGCAAGGACCTTCTTCCACACGGCCTTCTTCGGCTTCGCGTTCGACGCGCCGTAGGAGGCCGCCGGACCCGGATGGTAGGAATAGCCGCGCGGCTCTTCCTCCTTCTTCGGTTCCTCCGCCGCCGTATAGGCAGTTTCCGCTTTCTTGGGTTCCTCCGCCGCCGTATAAGCGGCCGCTTCGGGTCTCGCGGCCTCTTCCGCCGCTTCTTTCACTTCTTCCGCTTTCGTAAACACGATCGTTTCGGGCGCCGCGTTCACGGTATTCTCTTCCGCGGCGGGGTTCGCCGCTTCGTTCACGAAATCTTCGGGTCTTACGTCTGTCATATCGATACACTCCTTTCGGATCATCTATTCGGGGGCTTCCGCCTTCTTTTCCTTTTTACAAGCCCAGAATAGTCCCGAATTGTAAATCGCTCATAAAAGAAATGTGTTGATTCGGTGATTATTTGTGTGTCTTCTTCCATTCCTTGATCTGTTCGTAGCGCGTTTTGAACCGCCCCTCGACGCCCTCCTCGGTCGGGACGTAGTACTGGCGGCCGAGCAGCGAATCGGGCAGGCACTGCATCGTCGTGAGCTTGTCGTCGTAGTCGTGGGCGAACTGGTAGCCCTTGCCGTAGCCGACCTCGCGCATCAGGTTCGTCACGCCGTTGCGGATGTTCAGCGGAACGGGCTCGGCGAGCATCGTCAGGGCGTCCTTCTTCGCCGCGAAATAGGCGCGGTCGAGCGCGTTCGACTTCGGCGCGAGGGACATATAGACGACGGCCTGGGTGAGGTGGACGGAGCATTCGGGCATGCCGATGAAGTGGCAGGCCTGGTAGGCCGCGATCGCGATCTCGAGCGCACGCGGATCGGCGAGCCCGATATCCTCGCTCGCGAAGCGCGTCACGCGCCGCGCGATATAGAGCGGGTCCTCACCGGCCTCGAGCATCCGCGCCAGCCAGTACACGGCCGCATCGGCGTCGGAGTTTCGCATCGATTTGTGGAGGGCGGAGATCAGATTGTAGTGTTCTTCGCCGTTCTTGTCATACAACAGGGACTTCCGGGAAATGCACTGCTCCAGGGTCTCCCGGCTCACGCTGATCACGCCTTTTTCGTCGGAATCCCCGTTCAGCACCACCATGTCCAGGGTGGACAGCGCCGTCCGGGCGTCCCCATTGGCAAAGGCCGCGATCTTGCCCAGGATCCCTTCCTCCATCCGGATCTCCTGATTGCCCAGGCCCCTGGGATCCTTCAATGTCCGCTCCAGCAGCTCCAGGATCTCCTCCGTCTCCAGGGATTTCAGCACGAAGACCCTGCACCGGGACAGCAGCGCCCC
>JAEEUO010000119.1 GCA_016286935.1 Bacillota bacterium
GCGACGGCGTGTACGCCGAAGCGGTGACCGACCACTTCATCTCGCTGATCTGCTCGCTCGCGCCGATGCACGACATCGGCAAGATCATCGTCTCCGACCGCATCCTCCGCAAACCGGGAAAGCTCGACACCGCGGAGTTCGAGGAGATGAAGAAGCACGCCGCGGTCGGCGGGACCGTTGTCCGCGAGGCGCTGAACGGCGTCACGGACGAGGAGTACCTGTCGTTCGCGTCGGACATCGCGACGTACCACCACGAACGGTGGGACGGGACCGGGTATCCGAAGGGACTGAAAGGGGAAGAGATCCCGCTCTCCGCGCGGATCATGGCGATCGCGGACGTCTACGACGCGCTGATCTCCGTCCGCTGCTATAAAAACGCCATCCCTCCCGACGAGGCGTTCGCGATCATCCGCGAGGAGTCCGGGTCCCACTTCGATCCGAATCTCGCGGAGGTGTTCCTGAACCACAGGGACGAATTCCGCCCGCCGGAGACCGTATAGACCGGAAAGACCGCAACAAGGAGCAAGAAACAAAATGAGAACATCCGGAATCCTGATGCACATCACCTCGCTTCCGTCGCCCTACGGCATCGGAACGATGGGAAAGGAAGCGTACCGCTTCGTCGATTTTCTCGAGAAGGCGGGGCAGACCTACTGGCAGATCCTGCCGATCGGCCCGACGGGCTTCGGCGACTCGCCCTACGCGAGTTCCTCGACGTTCGCGGGCAACCCGTACTTCATCGATCTCGACCGGCTCGTTGAGGACGGCCTCCTCGAAGCGGACGAGCTGAACGGCCTCGTGTACGGAAACGATCCCGAACGGGTCGACTTCGGCCTGATCTACGCGAACCGCCGGCCTCTGATCCGCAGGGCGGCGGAGCGGTTCCTCGTCCGCGTCAGCGGCTGGGAGAACGCGCCGCTCCGCCGGTCGTTCGAGGCGTTCTGTGAGGAGAACGCCGACTGGCTCGACGACTTCGCGCTGTTCTCCGCGCTCAAGGACCGCTTCGGCGGCGCCTCGTGGCAGGAATGGCCGGACGCGTACAAGCGCCGCGCGTCCGCAGAGGTCGCCGCGTTCGCGGAGGAGCATTTCCCGGAGACGGCCGTCTCGAAGGCGATCCAGTTCCTGTTCTTCCGGCAGTGGAACGAACTGAAGGCGTACGCGAACGGGAAGGACATCCGGATCATCGGCGACATCCCGATCTACGTCGCGCTCGATTCCGCCGACGTCTGGGGGAAACCCGAGAACTTCCAGCTCGACCGCGAGACGTTCGTCCCCGCCGACGTCGCGGGCGTCCCGCCGGACGCGTTCACCGACGACGGCCAGCTCTGGGGCAATCCGCTCTACGACTGGGACTATATGAAGCGCGACGGCTACGGCTGGTGGCTCCGCCGCGTCGGCTTCGCAACGTCCGTCTACGATGTCGTCCGCATCGACCATTTCCGCGGCTTCGAAGCGTACTGGTCCGTCCCCGCGGGCGAGAAGACGGCGAAGAACGGCCGCTGGATCAAGGGCCCCGATTACGATCTCTTCCGCGTCATCAAAGAAAAGCTCGGCGACCTCCCGATCATCGCGGAGGACCTCGGCGTATTGACGCCCGCCGTTTACGAACTGATGGAGAAGGTCGGCTTCCCCGGCATGAAGATCATGGAATTCGCCTTCTCGCCCGATCCCGCGTTCGAGAGCGAGTACCTCCCGTACCGCATCCCGAAGAACTCGATCGCCTACATCGGCACCCACGACAACGAGACGGCGCTCGGCTGGCTGAAGAACACCGACCCGGAGAGCCGCGCGTTCGCGATCGAGTACATGCACCTCACCGAGGAGGAGGGCTACCACTGGGGCTTCATCCGCACGCTCCTCGGCTGCCCGGCCGACACGGCCGTCCTCCAGATGCAGGATCTGATCGCGCTCGGCGACGAAGGGCGGATGAACTTCCCGTCCACCGTCGAAAACAACTGGACGTGGCGGATCCGCTCCGAGTGCGTCAACGACTGGCTCGCGGAGATCCTGCGGCGGAAGACCGAGGTCTACAAGCGCCTGAATCCGCGCCTTCTGCCCGCGGAGGAGCCCGGGGAGGAGACGGACGAAGAGGGCGCCGCCGAATGACCGCCGGCGGCCCTTCGCGCGGCCTTGTAACAAACCTGTAACAAAACGCAAAAAAATGTTTGTCTTTCTAACGAAAAGTTGTATACTATATGCGGACGATTCCGGAACAGGCCCGTGCTTTCGTGTATGACCCGACCTTTGAGGCCTGTACCGTTCGTTAGGTAATCAACAGTTATTGTGGAGGTTTTACTATGAAAAAGAAAATTGTAGCGATCCTTCTTGTCCTCGCGATGGCCTTTACGCTCGCGGCGTGCACGCCGAAGACGCCGGCCGACAACACGCCGACGGACAACACCCCGAAGGATGAAGCCAAATCGTACGACGTGACGATCTGGGTATCCGAAGTCGAAGGCATGAAGGAACTCACCCAGAAGCTCATCGACGACTTCAACGCGGCGAACACCGACATCAAGATCAACGCCCAGATCGAAGGCGTTTCCGAAGGCCAGGCCGCGACCCAGATGATCACCGATGTCGAAACGGGCGCCGACATCTACTGCTTCGCTCAGGACCAGCTCGCCCGTCTGATCCAGTCCGGCGCGCTCGCGACGCTCGGAACCGGCACGGCGAGCAAGGTCAAGGCCGAGAACTCCGCGGGCTCCGTCGCCTGCGCGACGTTCGGCGACACGATCTACGCGTTCCCGCTGACCGACGACAACGGCTACTTCATGTACTATGACAAGTCGGTCGTTCCCGAAAGCGCCGTCGACAGCCTCGAAGACATCATCAAGGCCTGCGAAGACGCCAACAAGCTCTTCAGCTTCAACCTCGAAGGCTCCGCCTGGTACACCGCTTCGTTCTTCTTCGGAACGGGCTGCGTCTCCGACTGGACGACCGACGCGGACGGCAACTTCACCGAAGTCAACGACACGTTCAACTCCGCCGCCGGCCTCATCTCCGTCGAAGGACTCCAGAAACTCGTGAAATCCAAAGCCTACCATGACTCGTCCTCCGCGTCCGACTTCTCGAGCGGTTCCGCGGTCGTCGTCTCCGGCACGTGGGACTACAACAACGCGAAGGCCGCCCTCGGCTCCAACTTCGGCGTCGCGGATCTCCCGTCCTTCACCGTCAACGGCAAGGCCTACCACCTCGGCTCCTTCAACGGCTGCAAGCTGATGGGCATGAAGCCCCAGACCGACTCCGAAAAGGCGTCCGCGGTCCAGAGACTCGCGTACTACCTCTCCGGCGAAGAAGCCCAGAAGGCCCGCTTCGAACAGTATAACTGGGGTCCGTCCAACAACAACGTCGCCGCTTCCGACGCCGTCAAGTCCGACCCGACCCTGTCCGCTCTCGCCGCTCAGAACGCCTACGCGAAGCCCCAGGGCCAGATCCACGGCTCCTGGTGGGATATCGCGAAGCTGATCGCGACGAACGCCAAGGAACAGCCCGAGACCGCCGAAGGCCGCCAGGCCGTTCTCGACGCCTACCAGGAAGCGATGAACGCTCTCTTCACGATGTCTGACGAAGTGAAGAACGCCTTCACCGTCATCGGCGGCATCGAAGACACCGGCTGGGGCACCGACTTCGAAATGGACAAGGTTGCGGAAGACGGAACCGTCCAGACCTGGAAGACGACCCGCGCGCTGAAGTTCAACGCCGGCGACGAATTCAAGATCCGCCAGGGCCTCTCCTGGGACAACGCGCTCGGCGCCACGAACCCCGGTGAACTCCAGGGCAACGACGGCAACTATGCCGTGACGGAAGCCGGCGAATTCTTCGTCCAGTTCGTCTATGACTCCTCGAACAACACCGGCGAGATCTCGCTCGTCAAATAACTGAGAGTTCGTTAGCAACTCGGCAACTCTTATCGGGGGTTGGGTACTTTGGGCCCAACCCCCGTTTTTCAGAGAAGGAGGACATATGCGAACCTTAACGGACCTGGAATACCTGAAGCTGACGCGATTACAGCGCTTCTGGTATAAGATCTGCATGTTCTTCTGCTCCATTCCGAAGTTTTTCGTCAACTGCGGGAAGGGGATCTGGAAGGGCATCCAAAAACTCGGAACGGGAATCGCAAACGAATGCAAGGACGTCGTGCAGACGTTCGTGAAGGGCGACTGGAAGACGCGCGCCTCGTTCCTCGTCATGGGCTTCGGCTCCATCGCGCGGGGCCAGATCCTGCGCGGGCTTCTGTTCCTGCTCTTTGAAGCCGTCTTTATCTTTTACATGATCGCGAGCGGCGCGAAGTGGCTTTCGCTCTTCGGCACGCTCGGAACCGTCGAACAGGGCCGCGTCTACGACGAGGTGAAGGACGTCTACGTGACGGTGGAGGGGGACAACTCCTTCAAGATCCTCCTGTACGGCATCCTGACGATCATCTTCTGCATCGCCTTTATCTATACCTGGCGCCTGAACGTCAAACAGAACAAGATCGGTCAGGAACTCCAGGAACAGGGAAAGAGACTCAAATCCGCCAAGGACGATCTCCGCTCCCTCGTCGACGAGGAATTCCACAAAACGCTTCTCGCGCTGCCTTTGACCGGCATCCTGATCTTCACGGTCCTGCCGATCATCTTCATGATCCTCGTGGCCTTTACCAACTACGACGGCTCGCATGACGGCTACATCAACGCGCTGTTCGGCTGG
>JAEEUO010000120.1 GCA_016286935.1 Bacillota bacterium
CGGTCGTCACGCCGCCCGCGTCGAACGCGACGGCCCAGAAGTCGGACGGCACGAAGAACGAGAGACCGAAGCAGACGATATACGAGCCGATCAGCAGGTATTTCAGCGGAACGGCGAAGAGGATGCGCAGGAGTGCGATCACGAGGAAGAGGCCGACGCCGAGGCCGACGGAGAGGATCATCGCCGTAGTCGGGATCGTCGGGACCTGGCTCGCGAGGACCTGGAGATCCGGCTCGGAGACGGTGACGATCACGCCGAGCAGGAAGCTCACCGCGATGATCAGCGGCAGCTTTTTCGACTTCGTCAGGTACGTTCCGACGCGTTCGCCCATCGGCGTCATCGCGCTGTCGGCGCCGAGCGTGAAGAGGCCCATCCCGACGATGACGAGAACGATCCCCGCCAGGAACGTCAGCATCGAATCGGCAGGGATCGGCGTAAACGTCAGCGCCAGTATGAGAACGATCAGACCGATCGGAAGGACCGAGGTGAGCGATTCTTTGATTTTGTCGGTCAGGGCCTTTCGGGAAAGCAATTCAAAACCTCCGGCTTTCATCAAGCCATCACCATATTATCATGAAATAAGGTTTGAGGAAAGAGGACAGATGTGGTAAAATGTCGTTTGATAAGGAGGACACGCCTTTGAAATGGATCAAAGATTTCATATATGACCACAACGATCTGCTCGTCGCCCTCATCATCATCCTCGCGGCCGGCGCGCTGATCTACGGGCGGATGAACCTGATCCTCGATTACCCCGCGAAGGTCTCGGCGATGTCCGGTGAAGCGGGCCAGACTCTGCCCTCCGATACCGATCCCGTGACGCCGTCGAATCCCGGCGGAAACGAGGACCCGAACGGCGGAGCGGTGACGCCCGGCGGAAACGAAGACCCGAACGGCGGAGCGGTCACGCCCGGCGGCGATAACCCCGGCGGCGACAACCCCGGCGGCGATACCCCCGGCGGAGACGACAATCCCGGCGGCGACACGCCCGGCGGCGATACGCCGACACCCGGCCCGACGGAGTATGAATACGTCGACTTCCACGTTGCTCCCGGAGAATACGCCGGTTGGGAACCGCTCGCGAAGGGACTCCAGTACGCGGGGATCATTCCCGATGCCCGGTCGCTCTTCCTGCGCGTCCTCGAACGCGTGAACATGAGCGCGATCGAAAACTATAACTTCTACACCGGAACGTACCGCCTGCCGAAGGGAGCCGACAACGACACCCTGATCGACATCATCCGCGACGTCTCGAAGGTCACGCCGGACAACTGATACAAGACCGTATAAAACAGCAACTTTCTGAATTGCTTTTGTAAAAAGGAGAAAACATCATGGCACTTATCGGCACAAAAGAAATGTTTGCGAAGGCCCTGAACAGCGATTACGCGGTCGGCGCCTTCAACGTCAACAATATGGAGATCGTCCAGGGCATCGTTGACGCGGCGAAGCAGGAAGAGGCTCCGGTCATCCTTCAGGTCTCCGCCGGCGCTCGGAAGTACGCGCGCCCCGCGTATCTGCGCAAGCTCGTCGAGGCGGCTGTCGAGGACACCGGCGTCGACGTCTGCCTCCATCTCGACCACGGCGACAGTTTCGAGCTCTGCAAGGACTGCATCGACACCGGCTTTACGTCCGTCATGATCGACGGCTCGAAGTATCCGTTTGAAGAGAACATCCGCCTGACGAAGCAGGTCGTCGAATACGCCCACGAATTCGGCGTTCCCGTCGAGGCCGAACTCGGCAAGCTCTCCGGCGTTGAGGACGCGGTTCACGTCTCCGAAGCCGAAGCGTCGTTCACCGTTCCCGAAGAAGCGGCGGAATTCGTTGAGAAGACCGGCGTCGATTCGCTCGCGATCGCGATCGGAACGTCCCACGGCGCCTACAAATTCAAGGGCACCCCGTATCTCGACATCGAGCGCCTCAAGAAGATCCACAAACTGATCCCCGATACGCCGCTCGTCCTCCACGGCTCGTCCTCCGTTCCCCAGGAGTTCGTCGAACTCTGCAACGAATACGGCGGCCATGTCCCCGGCGCCCGCGGCGTCTCCGAACCGCTGATCACCGAAGCCGCGAAGTACGGCATCTGCAAGGTCAACATCGACACCGACCTCCGTCTCGCGATGACGGCCTCGATCCGCAAGTTCTTCGTCGAACACCCCGAAGAATTCGACCCGCGGAAGTACCTCGGACCGGCGCGCGACGCGATCCGCGCGATGGTCGCACACAAAATGCGCGACGTGCTGAAGTGCTCCGGAAAGCGGTAAACAGGAAACAGGCGGCCGCGCGCTTTTGCCGCGCGGCCTTTTTCGTAGAAAGAAACGGACGGCTGAAACGATGAACGATACCGATTTTGTGACCCTCTGGAAGAAGAAGACGCGGTGGGCCGTACCGGCCGCGGCGTGCGCGGCGATCGCCTTCGCGGCGCTCTGCTTCTTTGTGATCCAAAACCCCGTGAACGGCTTCGACACGGCGATCCACGACTGGTTCGTCGCGATCCGCGTGCGCTTCCTGAACCCGCTCATCATCGCGATCACCTACTCGGGGAACTGGCAGGCGATCACGCCCGTCTGCGCGGTCCTGCTCGCGATCCCGAAGACGCGGAAGCGGTTCGGCCTTCCGCTCGCGACGGCGGCCCTGACGTGCGTCGGGATCTACGAACTCTCGAAAAAGCTGATCGGGCGGCCGCGGCCCTCGTACGACTTCTTCCTCGTCGAACAGGGCGGATTCAGCTTCCCGTCCGGCCACGCGATGACGTCGGTCGTGTTCTTCTTCCTGCTCGCGATGATCCTGTGGGATCTCCGGTGCGAAAAGACGCCGGGCGCGACGTTCGGCGGATGGTCGATCCTGTGCATCGTCTGGGCGCTCCTCATCAGCCTTTCGCGGCTCTACGTCGGCGTCCACTGGGCGACCGACATCCTCGGCGGCTGGTGCATCTCCTGTATCCTCATCATCGCCTTCGCGGCGATCTGGGACATCGGCATCCTCTCCCGCAAGCGCGTCCGCGCGGAACTGCGGGACGGGAGGTCTTGAATTCCGGTCTGAAAAGGAGCGATAGACATGAAAAAAGCAGCATCCCTCATCCTGACCCTGATGATCCTGGCCGTGCTGGCCGTACCCGCATTCGCGGCGGATCCGCCGGCGCCGAACATCCTGAATGCGTCCACGCTCGACATTCATAACACGGAGGTCGAACAGATGATCCGGGAGCGCGCGTTTTATCTTTCGGACGCGACGAAGATCACCTCTGTCGATCAACTCGTCCGGCTGCTCCGGGAGTCCGTGCTGTCCGGACGGAACTATACGCTGATCTGCGCCGATCCGGGCGCGATCCCGATCGAGAACGAGGAACCCGGACAGATCGATCTGAATCCGGCCGTTTACGATCATTTCCACTACGGGTATAACGGAGGACTGTTCACGGAACAGGAATACAACATTTCCTCCGGTCCGTCCGCATGGTATACGGCCGAAGGGGAGAACGGATGGAAATACTATTCCGTTGTCTTTCAGTACTGCACGAACAACGAAGAGAGAGCCCAATGCGACGCGAAGCTGCGCGGCATTCTCTCGGCCGTTTCCGGCGAAACTCCCGCGAAACAGCTCAAGCACTTTTATGACTGGATGAAGACAAACCTGCCGGCTAAGAAGATCTCGACCACGGGTTATCCGAGAAACTGCAACGGATTATACGGGGCGCTGTTCGGCGACGGGACCGGTTATGTCTGCGCCACCTACTGCGAAACGATCCAGCGCTTCGCGGAGATCGCGGGGATCGAATCCCGGATCCTCAGCGGGGCCTATATCGCTTATGATGAGCCGTGCCACGCCATCAACGTCGTGAAACTGGACGGCCTGTGGTACGCGATCGACTATACGACGGACAGCTTCCTCGTGCCGCTGAAGGAAACCACGATGTACGGAACCGCGCAGCACTATATGGCAAATTACCCGCTCGCAACGAAGCCGTATGATCTTTCCGCCGGACCTGTGACGTCTCCGGACGACGGCGATCCGATCTACGCCGAACCGGTCGAAAACGCGGTGTCGAAACGGGACGCCGTCACCGTGACGATGTCGCCCTTTAAAACGACGCTGAACGGCCGCGTCTGGAAAAACGACTACGCGACCTATCCGCTTCTGTTCTACAAGAACATCACGTACTTCCCGATGACGTGGTACGAATGCCGTTTCCTCGGCCTCACCACCGGCTGGGACAATGCGACGAGGACGTTCTCGGTCGCGCTTTCGTCCGAACGCGGCGACTATCGCCCGATGCTCCGCTCCGACAAGAACAAGAACGGCTACAGCACCGCCCTGATCGTCCGCGACCCGATCGTCGTGAACGGAAAGACGGTCGACAACACGAAAGAGGAGTACCCGCTTCTCAATTTCCGCGGTGTGACGTACTTCCCGATGATCTGGAAGTTCTGCGTCGACGAGTTCGGCTGGAATTACACCTTCTCGCTCGAGAACGGCCTCTCGATCTCGGTGCCCTCTCAGAAACAGTGAAATGAACGGTACGGTCGTCCGCTTTTGAGCTGGAAGCCGAAGCGTTCCGTATTCCTGAATACGACAAGCGAAACGTCGCCTTCACAAAGGCGGCGTTTTTTAGCGGAAAAGGGTTGACAGTGTACTTTGAATAATAGTACACTTGATACAGTAAAAGGAG
>JAEEUO010000121.1 GCA_016286935.1 Bacillota bacterium
GATCGTCGACGGCGGCGCGGACCGCATCTCCATCAACCCCCAGTCAATGAAGCAGGCGACGCTCGACCGCATCGGAAGGAGCCACACGCCGGACGACATCCGCGCCTCCTTCGCCCTTGCCAACGCGTTGAAAAAGCGCCTCGGAACGCGGGCGGACGGAAAGCCGCGGCTCGTCGTCAACGCCGATCTGATCGCGGGCCTGCCCGGTGAGGAGCCGGACGACTTCCGCGCCTCGCTCGACGAGATCATCTCCCTCGGGCCCGAAAACGTGACGGTCCATACGCTCGCCGTGAAGCGGAGCTCGCGCCTCCACGAAGAGGACAAGGACTTCAGCTACCGCCAGGGAACGCGCGTCGGGGAGATGCTCCGGATCGCCGCTGGAACGGTGCGGGAAGCCGGCTACCGGCCGTACTATCTGTACCGCCAGAAGCAGATGACCGGCAATTTTGAGAACGTCGGGTACGCGCTGCCCGGCACGGAAAACCTTTACAACATGAAAATCATGGAGGAGAACCAGACCATCCTCGCGCTCGGGGCGGGAGGGATCTCAAAGGTCTGGTATCCGGCGGAAAACCGCCTGGAGCGCATCCCGAACGTCTCCAACTATGAACTATACATCGAACGGCTTGACGAGATGCTCGAACGGAAACGGGCCGGCATCTTCGCCTCTCAGGAGGAAGACCCCAAATGAAACAGGAAAAACTCATCAAACGAACGAACATGTGCGGCGACCTTCGGATCACCGACGTCGGCAAGGAAGTGCGGCTGAACGGCTGGGTGCAGCGCCGCCGCAACCTCGGCACGCTGATCTTCGTCGATCTGCGCGACAAGACCGGCATTACCCAGATCGTCTTCGACGAGAAGACGCCGGCGGACGTCGCCCTGAAGGCCGACTCGCTGCGCAGCGAATACACGATCGGCGTCGTCGGAAAGGTCCGCGAACGCGAATCGAAGAACCCCGATCTCCCGACCGGCGCGATCGAGGTCGAGGCGTCCGACCTTCTGATCTACTCGAAGGCCGAAACGCCGCCGATCTACATCAAGGACGACGACAACGTCGATGAGAACCTGCGCCTCAAATACCGCTTCCTCGATCTCCGCAAGCCCCATATGCAGAGAAACCTCGCGTTCCGCTCGAAGGTGACGACGCTCGCGCGCAACTTCTTCGCGGAGGAGGGCTTTACGGAAGTCGAGACGCCGATGCTGATCAAGCCGACGCCGGAGGGCGCGCGCGACTACCTCGTGCCGTCCCGCGTGAATCCCGGCAAGTTCTACGCGCTTCCCCAGTCCCCCCAGCTCTTCAAGCAGCTCCTGATGGTCGGCGGAACGGACCGCTACTTCCAGATCGCGAAATGCTTCCGCGACGAAGACCTCCGCGCCGACCGCCAGCCCGAATTCACCCAGATCGACTTCGAGATGTCGTTCGTCGCCGAGGATGACATCCTGTCCGTCCAGGAGCGCTTCCTGAAGCGCCTCTTCAAGGAACTCAAGGGCGTCGACATCGAGATCCCGCTCCGCCGGATGCCGTGGGTCGAGGCGATGGAACGCTTCGGCTCCGACAAGCCCGACCTCCGCTTCGGCTTTGAGCTGAAGAAGCTGAATGACGCGCTCAAAGGCTGCGATTTCGCCGTGTTCCGCGACGTGATCGAGGCCGGCGGCGACGTCCGCGGCGTGAACATCAACGGCTACTCGGACAAGTTCAGCCGCAAGGACATCGACAAGATGACCGACCACATCAAGAAGTCGTTCGGCGCGAAGGGTCTCGCGTGGATCCGCGTGGAAGAAGGCGGCGCCGTGAACTCGCCGATCGCGAAGTTCTTCACGGAGGACCAGATGGCGAAGATCCTCGCCGTGTTCGACGCGAAGCCGAACGACCTGATCCTGATCGTCTCCGACAAGGTCCCCCAGATCGTCTTCAACTCCCTCGGCTTCCTGCGCCGCGACCTGGCCGGAAAGCTCGGCCTGCTCGACCCGAACCGCTTCGAGCTCCTGTGGGTCGTCGAATTCCCGCTCTTTGAGAAGGACCTCGAGACGGGCGAACTGTCCGCGATGCACCATCCGTTCACCTGCCCGGTCCTCGACGACGTTCCGCTGCTCGACACCGATCCGCTGAAGGTCATGTCGCGCACGTACGATATCGTTCTCAACGGCGTCGAAATGGGCGGCGGCGGGATCCGGATCCACGATTCGGAGCTCCAGGCGAAGATGTTCCAGGTCCTCGGCATCTCCGATGAGGACGCGCAGCGCAAGTTCGGCTTCCTGCTCGAGGCGTTCCGCTACGGCGCGCCGCCCCACGGCGGCATGGCGTACGGCCTCGACCGCATGGTCATGCTCCTGCTCGGCGAGGAGTCGATCCGCGAGGTGATCGCGTTCCCGAAGAACCAGGCGGCGCAGTGCCTGATGAGCGACGCTCCGTCGTTCGCCGACGCCTCCGCTCTCCAGGAACTGCACATCACGACTGTCGAAGAATGATCGCGTTATCACTGGAAGAAGCGAAGATATTCGACCGGCTGACCGAGAAGCGGAAGAAGCACACGGAGGGCGTGCTCGAGTACGGGCTGCACTTATGCGACCGGTACGGCGGGGAGGGGAAGGACGAGCTGAAGCGGAAGTACGTGCTCGCGGCCGTCGCCCACGACCTCTACCGCGGCATCTCCGTCGAGGCGCTCGATCCGATCGTCGAACGGGAGGGGCTGCCGGAGCGGTACCGCGGAAACCCGAGCCTCGCCCACGGAAAGCTCGCGGCGATCGAGCTCGAACGCGCGTACGGCGTGACCGATCCGGACATCCTGAACGCCGTGAACTACCACACGACCGGAAGGCCCGCGATGTCGCTCCTGGAGACGGTCCTCTACGTGGCCGACGCGGCCGAGCCGAACCGCGATTACCCGGGCGTGGACGAGCTCCGCGAACGGGCCGAACACGACCTCGACGACGCGGCGCTCTTCTCGATGGAGCGGACGATCCGCTACGTGAAGGAGCGCGGCCAGGACCTCGATCCGGATACGGAAGCCGCCGCGGACTACCTGCGGAAAAAGCGCGCGGAAACGCCCCCGAAGACCCCTGAACAAGACCCCGAACCCGAACAACCGACGGAACCCATACAGAACGGAGAACCTATGGAAAACAAAGCAATCGCATTACAGGCGGCGAAAACGCTCGACGCGAAGAAGGGCTACGACATCACGGTCATCGACGTCGCGAACCACTCCTCGTTCGCGGACTATCTCGTCATCGCGACCGGCGCGAACGAACGCCAGATCGGCGGCCTCGTCTCGGAGGTCGAGGACGCGCTCGCGAAGGAAGGCATCCTCAGCAAGACGGCGGAGGGACGCCCGGAATCGGGCTGGGTCCTGATGGACTACGGCGACGTGATCGTCAACGTCTTCTCGCCCGAAATGCGGATGAAATACGCGCTCGAGCGCGTGTGGGGCGACTGCCCGACGGTCGACCCGGAACTGAACACCGAACCGAAATCCGAATAAACCGACGCAGTGAAACGGAGTAAAAGAAATGAACGAAACGTACGATTTCAGAACGATCGAATCGAAATGGCAGAAATACTGGGAAGAGAACGACCTCTTCCGCGTCACCGAACGCGCGGACAAGGAGAAGTTCTACGAACTCGAGATGTTCCCGTATCCGTCCGGTAAGCTGCACATGGGCCACGTTCGCAACTACTCCATCGGCGACGTCAACGCCCGTTTCAAGAGAATGCAGGGCTACAACGTCCTCCATCCGATCGGATGGGACGCGTTCGGCCTCCCCGCGGAGAACGCCGCCATCAAACACAAGGCCCATCCCGCCGACTGGACGTGGCCGAACATCCGCGAGATGAAGGCCCAGCTCAAGGCCCTCGGCTTCAGCTATGACTGGGACCGCGAGATCGCGACCGCCCACGAGGACTACTACAAATGGATGCAGTGGATCTTCATCCAGTTCTACAAGAAGGGCCTGGCCTATAAGAAGGAGAACGCCGTCAACTGGTGTCCGTCCTGCCAGACCGTTCTCGCGAACGAACAGGTCGTCGACGGCAAGTGCGAGCGCTGCGGTTCCGTCGTCGGCAAGAAGAACATGTCCCAGTGGTATCTGAAGATCACCGCCTACGCCGACCGCCTGCTCCAGGATCTCGAGCTGCTTGACGGCTGGCCGGAGCGCGTGAAGATCATGCAGAAGAACTGGATCGGCAAATCCACCGGCGCGGAGGTCGATTTCCGCGTGGCGGACGAGGCCGGAAACGACACCGGCAAAAAGGTCACCGTCTTCACGACGCGCGTCGACACGATCTTCGGCGTGACGTGCATGGTCCTCGCGCCCGAACACCCGATCGTCGCCGAACTGACGAACGGCACGCCGTACGAGGCGAAGGTCGCCGCGTTCATGGACAAGCTTCAGCACATGAGCGACATCGACCGCACCTCGACGACGCTCGAGAAGGAGGGCGAATTCATCGGCGCGTACGCCGTCAACCCGCTGAACGGCGAGAAGGTCCCGATGTACATCGCGAACTACGTCCTGATGAACTACGGCACGGGCGCCGTCATGGTCGTTCCCGCCCACGATCAGCGCGACTTTGAGTTCTGCAAAAAGTACGGCCTCGCGATCGTTCCCGTCATCGCGCCGCCCGAAGGCTCCGGCATCGACGTCCACAAC
>JAEEUO010000122.1 GCA_016286935.1 Bacillota bacterium
GAAACAACACCCAGACCGCGGCAGGAAACGAAACGGATACCGGCGGCCAGACCGCCAACAACAACGAAGGCGGCGGCGCCAACGGCAGCGGCCAGACCGGCGGCGATGCGCAGACCGGCAACGGCGATATGACGACCTCGATCACGAACATCAACGTGGCGAACTACGAGGAACTGACCGCGGCGCTCGCGACGCTGCCGCCCTCCGTGAACACCATTACGGTGCTCGGCGGGACCCCGGACGCGAGCGAGGAGGAGCGTCAGTCGATGGAGGCGACGATCACGATCCCTGCCGGCGATACCGTCACGATCCCGGACGGCGTCGAGCTCGGCGGCGTCGGAAACGTCATCAACAACTACGGCACGATGATCATCACCGGCTCGTATGAGAGCGGCATGACGACCGTCAACAACTACGGCACGATCCTCGTCTACGGCACCTATGTCGGCGGCATGGGCGAGACGCACAACTACGGCAAGTTCGTCGTCGAACCGGGCGGCCTCCTCACGCTTGAACGCGGCCAGCAGATGTATCTGGAAAGCGGCAGCCTCACGAACGACGGCGCGGTTTATATCGGCGTCGGCGGAAACGTCCAGTGGAAGGGCGGCACGCTCACGAACAACGGCACGGTCAACGTCGCCTCGAACGAACTGTACCGGACGGTCAACATCGACTACGCGGCGTACAACGGCGCGGGCGATCTGAACATGCTGTCGGATGAGGAGTACAACGCGCTGATCGACGCGATGAGCGCACAGGCCGACTACGAGCTGATCCCGGAAAAGATAGAATGATGAAAACGATCTACGTCAGCAATTACAGCGCGAATGAGCGGCAGGCCGAAGCGTACGCGGACCGCCTCGTCGCGGAGGACGTTTCGCTCGTGTACGCGGGCGGAACGGCTGAGGACGCGACGGCCCTGAAGGAGGCGGACGCGCTTCTCGTCTTTCTCGGCGAGGGCCAGGACTTCCGCACGGTCAAACAGGACGTCAACCTCGCGCTCAGCCGGAAGCTGCCGGTGTTTGCCGTCCGCTTCGGCGAGCCGGTCCTCGACAGGGGCCTTGAGGTCCAGCTCGGGCTCGCGGCGAAGGTGCGGGACGGCGAAGACGGACCGGAGGAACTTGCCGCTGCGGTCCGTCCGTTCGCGGCGGAAAAGCCGAAGAAAAAGAGAAAGACGGGGCTGATCGTCGCGCTCGCGGCGATCCTCCTCGCGCTGATCGTCGGCGGCTTCATCCTCTTCACACAGCCGGACGTCCCGCCGCTCGATCCGCCGGACGACGTCTCCCAGAACGTTCCCGAACACGTCGAGATGGAGGACGCGCTCCTCGACGGCCTGATCGCTGCCGGCATCGACGCGGACGGCGACGGCTATATCCAGGAAGCCGAACTCGCCGCGGCGGAGGCGCTCGGCCTCGCGGGGCGCGGGATCGTCGACGTGACGCCTCTCGCGGGCGCGGCGGGCCTGAAGGAACTCGACCTCTCGAACAACGCGGTGAAGGCCTGCGCGCCCTTGCTCGCGCTGAAGAACCTCACGAAGCTCGACCTCAGCGGCAATCCGCTCGAGGACGCGTCGAATCTCGCGTTTATGACGTGGGTCACGGATCTGACATACGACGGAGGGACGAAATGAGCACAAGCAACATCGCGGTCTACGTCGACCGCTTCTTCGACGGCCTCGAGCTCGAGACGGACCGGACGGGCGGAACGCATTTCGAAACATACTTCCGCGGCAGGGTGGCGGATTTCCTCCGCGAAGAGACGCCGGACGCCGCGTCGCTCGTCTACCGCGCGTTCTTCGAGGTCTACCGCATCTCGCTGCCGGGCAGGACCGATCCGTTCGTGAGCCTTGTGGAGCAGCTCCGCGAGTATGAGAACACGGCGGCGACGCTGATCGACAAACAGCGCGACCACTTCGTCCACGCGGTCAACGTGTTTCTGACGGGCCTCTCGGTGTACGCGGAGAGCGGACGGTTCCGCGCCGCGTTCGACCGGGCGGTCCCCGAAAAGCCGTACCGGAAGGCGTACCGGACGGCCCGTGAGGAATTCTTCTTCCGCTGGGGCGTCGCGTCGCTCTTCCACGACATGGGCTATCCCGTCGAGATCGTCGGCAACCAGATCAACCGCTACATCCGCATGGTCGCGGACGCCGACGGCGACGAGGTGAAGGTGCGCGCGGAGATCCGCTACAGGAACTTCGACGAGCTCGACCACATCAAGGAGGTCGTGCCGGCCGCGAAGTTCGCGCGGGCGTACCGAAAGGCATATCCGGGCGACTTCGAACGGCCCGAGCCGGTCGACCCGCTGTCGCCGCTCGACCTGATGGCGGCGCGGATCGCCCACGCCCACGGCACGAACCTCGACGCGACGCTCAAAGCGCTCAACGGCGCCGTCGAGACGATGGCGAAGAACGGCTTCATCGACCACGGCTACTACAGCGCGCTGATCCTGCTCAAGTGGTACGGCTATCTAATCCAGGCGTCGGGCGGGGCGCCGGAGCGGTTCTACTGGCCCGTCGTCGACAGCGCGACGGCCGTCCTGCTCCACAACTACTACAAAAACGTCCTTCAAAAGGCGCCGTTCGGCCTCGGACCGATGCGCGCGAAGGACGATCCGGTCGCGTTCCTTCTGATCCTCTGCGACGAGCTCCAGGAATGGAACCGCGAAGCGCGCGGCATTTTGACGCGCACGTTCACGCTCGCGGAATCGGCGAACGTCGCGCTCGGCGAAGGAAACCTCGCCGTGACGTACATCACGCGGGAGGGACTGCTCCCCGAGGGATTCTGCGCGGAGAAAGCGGACCTGTTCCGCCGCCTGCTCGCGATCGACGAGATCTTCCCCGCGGGCGTCTCGGTCGACAACGTCTCGCTCGCGTCGTTCCGCCCGTGGAAGGAGCGGATCGGCGCGGTCGATCCGGCGAAGGCGTTCACAGCGGCGAACCCGCTCTACGAGAACGTCGAACGGCTCGCGATCGCGATCCACGCGCGCTACAACGAGAAGCGCCTCCGCGACGATCCGACCGCCCGGCTCGCGTATCCGAACTTCTCGGATCTGCCGGACGATATGAAATACTCGAACTTCCGCCAGGCGAAAGGCATCTACGAGCGGCTCGCGTCCGCGGGCCTGACACTCCGCGAAGCCGGACGGCCCGGCGCGTACCGCGCGATCCCGGCGGAGCTCGTCGAGATCCTCGCGGAAAAGGAACACGTTGCGTGGATGGAGGAGCGGATCGCCAGCGGATGGACGCTCGGAGAAAAGGACGTCGCCGCGAAGAAGAGCCCGTACCTCGTCCCGTACGCGGAGCTGTCCGAAAAGATTAAGGACTATGACCGCGACGCGATCCGCAACATCCCGGAACTTGCGGCCGTGATCGGCATGGCCGTGTACGATCTGTAAGACGCGCCTCGGGCGCACGAAACCGATGAACGAACAACTGCGAACGATCCCTATCATCGTCGGCGGAAGCGGGCGGCGGCACATCCGCCCGGAGGACGCCGCGCGCGTGAAAGAAGCGGCGAAGCGGGAACTGACCGGACTCCGGGAGCGGTATCCCGCGTCGCCGGTGCGCCTTCTCGTCAGCCTGGCGGAGGGCGGCGACACGCTCCTCGTCCGCGCGGCGCGCGAGTGCGGCATCCCCTACACGGCCGTCCTCCCGTTCGACGCGGAGGAGTTCGCGCGCGACTTCGCGGGGAACGCGCTTCGCGAATACCGCGAGAATCTCGCTGCGGCGGACGAGGTCATCGTCTGCCCGGATCTCGAGGGGGATGGAAAGCGCCACTCTTTGAGCATCCGCGGCGCCGGGCGCGACTATTACTACCGCCAGGCGACGCTGTACGTCGTCCGGACGTGCCACCTTCTGAGCGCCGTCTGGGACGGCGTCCCGGGCGCGAAGGGCGGCTGCGGCACGGGTGAGGCCGTCGACGAGGCGCTCCGGCTGGCGGACTGCGCCGTGATCCCGATCGCCGTTTCGGACGCGGAAGAGCAGGCTTCGGACGCGGAGGACCGCTTCACCGCGAACCGCGCCGCCTGTGAGGAGATCCTGAAGAAGACGGACGGTTTCAACCGCGCGGCATCCTCGTACAAGGGCGCGCTGTACGGGCTGGAACCGGACGGAAACGGCGCGGAGAAACAGCCGGACGGCATCCCCGCACGCCTCTCCGGCGTCTACTCGGCCGCCGACGCCTTGAGCGTCGCGAACGCGCGGAAAGACCGCGGGACGCTCTTCGCGATGGCCGTCTTCGCGACGGTCGTGACGGTCGCCTTCCTGCTCTACGACGAGATGAGCCTCCACTGGATGATCCTCCTGATGGCGGTGATCCTGCTCCTTCTGTTCGCGATGAACCGGATCGCGAAAAAGCGGGCCACCCACGAAAAATACCTCGAATACCGCGTCCTGGCGGAACGCCTCCGCGTCCAGTACTTCCTCCGGAAGGCGGGCCTTGCGCGCTCCGTGAACGGCTGCATCCCCTGGGCGCAGGAGGGGGAATACCGCTGGATCGAGAAGGCGCTCGACGCGCTCCTCGCCGGGCCGGGACCCGTCGCGGAAGGCGTTTCCGTGCGGAAGGAAT
>JAEEUO010000123.1 GCA_016286935.1 Bacillota bacterium
GGATCGCGCGGATCGTCCGTCCGCCCATTCCCGCGATCACGCAGACGTCCGCCTCACCCGCTTCGATCGGCGCGAGGCCGTCGCCGCGGCGGATGTCCCACTCGGACTCCGCCGCCTCGATCTTGTACTGTTTCTTCCCCGTCAGTCTGGCGAGAAGGCCCTTCTTCTCGACGACCTTCGGCATCAGGCTGTGGGGTTTTTTCAGCGCTTCGAGGGAATGGCCCTTCGCGTATTCCGCGATGTTGAGAAGCGCCTTGTCGAGCGGTCCCGCGTTGATGTCGGAAAGGATGACGTGGCGCGCCTTTCCGCTCTCCGCGAGGTAGATCGGAAGGTAGCCGTGGTCCGTCCCGATGTCCGCGACGCGGGCGCCGTCCGGAATGATTTCGGCGATTTTCGCCAGTCTGTCACTCAGTTTCATAACGATGATACGCCGCCGCCCGTCGGGCGGCGGCGCCTCCTTCCTTATTCGAGATAGTCCTTCAGCTTCTTCGAGCGGCTCGGATGGCGGAGCTTGCGGAGCGCCTTCGCCTCGATCTGGCGGATGCGCTCACGCGTGACGTCGAATTCCTTGCCGACCTCCTCCAGCGTACGGGCGCGGCCGTCTTCGAGGCCGAACCGCAGCTTCAGCACTTTCTGTTCGCGCTCGGTCAGCGTGTCGAGCACCTCGAAGAGCTGTTCCTTGAGCATCGAGAACGCCGCCGCGTCCGCGGGCGCCGGCACGTCCTCGTCGGGGATGAAGTCGCCGAGGTGGGAATCCTCCTCCTCGCCGATCGGCGTCTCGAGGGAGACGGGTTCCTGGGCGATCTTGAGGATCTCGCGCACCTTCTCGACCGAGATGTCCATCTCCGCGGCGATCTCCTCCGGCGTCGGCTCGCGGCCGTATTCCTGGAGGAGCTGGCGGGAGATGCGGATGAGCTTGTTGATCGTTTCGACCATATGGACGGGGATGCGGATCGTGCGGGCCTGGTCCGCGATCGCGCGGGTGATCGCCTGGCGGATCCACCACGTCGCGTACGTCGAGAACTTGTAGCCCTTGCGCCAGTCGAACTTGTCGACGGCCTTGATCAGGCCGAGGTTGCCTTCCTGGATCAGGTCGAGGAAGAGCATGCCGCGTCCGACGTACCGCTTCGCGATCGAGACGACGAGGCGGAGGTTCGCTTCGCAGAGGCGCTTCTTGGCGTATTCGTCGCCGTCCTCCATCTTCTTGGCGAGTTCGATCTCCTCATCGGCCGTCAGGAGCGGGACCTTGCCGATCTCCTTGAGGTACATGCGGACCGGGTCGTCGACCGCGATCCCCTTCGGGAGGGACGTGTCGATCTCCACTTCCTCGCCGTCGCCCTCCTCCATCGCCTCCGCGATCTCCATCTCGACGGCCTCGTCGGTCTCCAGATCGATGAACTCGAAATCCTCCGGCGACTCGTCCGGCGCGATCTCGACGCCCATCTCGGACAGCTTGTCGTAGAGGTCGTCCATCTGGGCCTTGTCGAGCTCGACGCCGTCGAGGAAATCGGCGATCTCCTGGAACGTTACGGTTCCCTTTTCCTTCGCCTTGTCGATCACAGTCTGGATGATGTCCGGTTTCTTTTCGGTTGTTTCTTCGAAGCTCATGTCAGCGCCTCCTGTTACTTTGATTTCTGCAATTCGAGCAATTCACGCATCAGCTGGTCGATCTCGGCCGCGTCCCGTTTCTCGTCAAGCACGGCGAGAAGCTCGGTGATCTCCCGGAGCCGCCGCTCGCGCTGTTTCTTTTCGAGCGCGCGGACGCAGTCCTTGAAGATCTCGCGGTCGCGGCCCGCCACGATCACGTCTCTCCGGATGGCCTCCAGCTCCGCTGCGTCTCCCGGTTCGAGGGCCTCCGCAAGGGCCTCCATGTCCAGTTCGGCGTCGGGCGAGTAGAGCGAAAGGATCGCGAAGAGGATGCGGCTTGCCGCGGGGTCTGTAAACGCGTCCCGGTACTCCTTGACCATCGGAACGTACGCGCTCTTTTCCAGCATGATGCGGATCAGGCTCCGCTGGGCGGCCCTTCCCTCCGCGTCCTCTTTCGCCGGGGCGGTTCGTTCGTTCTTCGGTCCGGGTTCGTTCTCCGGAACGGGTTCTTCGTATTTCGGGCGGGGCCGTTCGCCGCCGGCCTTCCGGCCGGAAGCGACCTCGCGCCGCAGGGCGCCCTCGGAAACGTGGTACGTTTCGGCGACCTTGCGGATGTAGACGTCCGCCTCGACCGGGGAGAGCTCGCGCAGGATCGCGGCGGTTCCCTTCAGGAAGCGGATGTTGTCTTCGGTCTTGTCCAGATCGAGGCCCTCAAGGAGGACGGCGATCTTGTAGTCGGCGAACGGCAGCGCCTTCTTCATCAGATCGAGGAAGGCCTGGCGTCCGTATTGTTTGACGTATTCGTCGGGATCCTTTCCGCCTGTGACGTGGAAGACCTTGACGTTGAAGCCGGCCCTGTAGAGGATGTCCATCCCCCGGAGCGCCGCCTTCCGGCCCGCCGCGTCCGCGTCGTAGCAGAGATACGCGTTCTTCGTATACCGCTGGAGCAGCGCGGCCTGGTTCTCCGTCAGCGCCGTTCCGAGCGAGGCGGTCACGTTCTTCACGCCCGCCTGCCAGAGGGAGATGACGTCCATCTGGCCCTCGACGAGGATCACGGCGTCCTCCTTCGAGATGTCGTTCCGCGTCACGTTCAGGCCGTAGAGGTAGTTCTTCTTCTGGAAGATCGGCGAATCGTCGGAGTTGATATACTTCGGCGGATCGCCCGTCAGGTTCCGGCAGGAGAAGCCGATGACCTTGCCGCGGGTGTTGATCAGCGGGAAGACGACGCGCTCGCGGTATTTGTCGTAGATGTTGTCGGTCCCGTCGTCGTTCTTCTTATCGCCCTTCTTCAGGATCCCGAGCTCGAGGAGCGTCTTCTCGTCGGTACCGGTTTCCTTGAAATGATGTTGGAGGGAATGCCATTCCGCGTCCGCCCAGCCGAGGCCGAACGTCTTGCACGTTTCCGCGTTCAGTTCGCGCTTAACGAGATAGTCAAGGCCCGGATTGGGTCCCGCGCGTAGCGCCTTGTAGAAGAACAGCGCGGCGTCGCGGTTGATCTCATACCACTTCGCGTACTTCGAATCGCCGCCGAAGCCGCCCGATGAGAGGTCGACGTTGTATTCCTCCGCGAGCTGCTTCACGGCGTCCTTGAAATCGAGGTTATAGTACTTCTCGACGAACTTGATCACGTCGCCGTGTTCGCCGCAGCCGAAGCAGTGGTATGACTGGTATTTTTCGTCGACGGTGAAGGACGGCGTTTTTTCGTTATGGAAAGGACAGCAGGCCTTGTAGCTGGATCCTGCCTTCTTCAGCGGAACGACGCGGCCGATGACGTCCACGATGTTCGCCTTGTATTTGATTTCCTCCAAAACGTTGCCGGCCATTCGTTACATTCCCTCAAGATCGGTCTTCCAGTTCTTCGGGATGAAGAGATCGGTGTAGGCGCGGATCGCGTAGCGGTCCGACATCGACGCGATGTGGTCCTTGACGCACGTGTCGATCCCGTACGCTTCGACCATCTCGCGCCGCTCCCTCGGCATCGCCTCGGGATGGTCGCGGTAATAGTCGTACAGGCCGAAGATGATCGCGCGGACCTTTTCCATCCCCGCGTCCTCCCGCACGACGGGCGAAAGGTAGACGTTCCTGAACATGAAGTCGCGGAGCTCGTCCATCGCCTGCTTCTTTTCGGCGGAGAGCGTCACGCGGTCCTTTCCGTCGCTGTTCGCCACGACGTCGCGGACGAGCGTCGAGATGCGCTTTGAGTGGGTCTCGCCGAGCACGGCGATGCAGTGTTTCGGGAGGTCCTCCGCGCGGATGACGCCGCCGCGGATCGCGTCGTCGATGTCGTGGTTGATGTAGGCGATGCGGTCGGAATGGCGGACGACCTGGCCTTCGAGCGTCATCGGCCACGTCGGGCCGGTGTGGTTCAGGATCCCGTCGCGGACCTCCTTCGTCAGGTTCATGCCGGGGCCCTTCCCCGCGCGCTCCAGGAGCTCGACGACACGGAGGGACTGTTCGTTGTGGCGGAAGCCGCCGGGATGGCGCTCGGACAGGAGCGCCTCGCCGATGTGGCCGAACGGCGTGTGGCCGAGGTCGTGGCCCATCGCGATCGCTTCGGTCAGGTCCTCGTTCAAAGCGAGCGCCCGCGCGATCGTCCGCGCGATCTGGCTGACTTCGAGCGTGTGGGTCAGGCGCGTGCGGAAGTGGTCGCCTTCGGGGGCGAGGAAGACCTGGGTCTTGTGCATCAGACGGCGGAAGGACTTCGAATGGATGATCCGGTCGCGGTCGCGCTGGTATTCGGTCCGGAAGTCGTCGCGGTCCTCCGGCGTGTCGCGCCCCATCGTCTCCGCCGCCTTCATCGCGAACGGGCTCAGCGTTTCGTATTCTCTTTTCTCAATGTCTTCTCTTAACAGCATAACGTGATCACGTTCCCGTAGAACCGAATCCGCCGGTCCCGCGGTCCGTCTCATCGAGCGTTTCGACGGCCTCCC
>JAEEUO010000124.1 GCA_016286935.1 Bacillota bacterium
CGTAAGCGCGCCGTCGCCGATCACGCAGACGATCCGCTCGTCCGTGCCGGCGAGGTCGCGCGCGGCCGCCATGCCCATCGCCGCCGAGATCGACGTCGAGGAGTGGCCGCTGTCGTACGTGTCGTACGGCGATTCCGCGCGCTTCGGGAAGCCGGAGAGGCCGCCGAGCGTGCGGAGCGACGCAAACCGGTCCGCGCGGCCGGTAAGGAGCTTGTGGACGTATGTCTGGTGGCCGACGTCCCAGACGAGTTTGTCCTTCGGGAAGTCGTAGACGCGGTGGAGCGCGACGGTCAGCTCAACGACGCCGAGGTTCGAGGCGAGGTGGCCGCCCGTCTTCGAGACGGTCTCGACGAGCTCTTTCCGGATCGCATCGCAAAAAGGCCCCAGTTGTTCGCGGGGCATCTTCTTTACGTCTGAGGGCAGATTGTATCGGTCAAGTCGGCTCATCGGATCAGTTCGTGCGCGTCATCAGATCGCGCGCGAGATCGTTGAAGAACTGGGCGTTGTCGTAATACGGCGCCATGATCGCGAGCGCGCGCTCGGTCAGTTCGGCGAGACGCGCCTTCGAGGCTTCGATCCCGTAGACTGCGGGATACGTCGCCTTCGACAGCTCGGCGTCTTTGTGGACGCGCTTGCCCATTTCCTCCTCGGTCCCGTAGACGTCGAGGAGGTCGTCGGCGATCTGGAATGCAAGGCCGATCGCCTCGCCGTAGGCCGTCAGATCGGCGATCGTCTTCGCGTCGGCGCCGGCGAGATAGCCGCCCGCCTTGACGGAAGCCGTGATCAGCGCGGCCGTTTTGTTCAGGTGGATGAAGTCGAGAAGCGCGCTGGAGCACTCCTTCCCTTCGATCTCGACGTCGCAGGACTGGCCCTGGACCATCCCGCGCACGCCGCTGCCCTTGACGATCGTGTTCATCGCGCGGATCCGGCGGCGCATCTTTTCGGGGTCGTCGAGATAGAGCTGGCAGTCCTTCGTCATCGCCTCGAACGAAGCGAGCAGAAGGCCGTCGCCCGCGAGCGTCGCCATCGCTTCGCCGTAGACTTTGTGGTTCGTCGGGATCCCGCGGCGGAGGTCGTCGTCGTCCATGCACGGAAGGTCGTCGTGGATCAGCGAGGACGTATGGACGAATTCGAGCGCGCAGGCGTACGGAAGCGCTTCACGCGCGTCGAGGCCGCAGAAATCGGCGGCGGCGATCAGAAGCACGGGACGGAGGCGTTTTCCGCCCGCTTTCAGGCTGTATTCCATCGATTCCTTGAGGGTGTGGGCGTTCGCGTCGGTCGAGGGGAGAAAATCGAGGATGTGGTCGTCGACAAGCTTCTTCCAAACGTTGTATTGAGGATTCGTCATAGCGTCAATTCCTCCGTTCTTCCGGTCTCCTTCTCGTAGATCTCGAGCTTCCCCTTCGCGTCGCGCAGGAGCTCCTCGCAGCGGCCGTAATACGCCATTCCGGTCTCGAATTCCTTCATCGAATCCGCGAGCGAAACGTCCGGGGAACGGAGCGTCTCGACGGACGATTCCAGGGCTTCGAGGGCCTCTTCGAATGACATGGATCCGGGTTGTTTCATGGGGTCATCTCTCCTTCATCGACGGTCTGGACCGTCACGCTGATTCTACCATCTTTTAAAACGACCGTCAAATCGCTGCCGGGCCCGATCCCGCGCACGGAGGAGACGGAACCGCCGTTCCGGTCGAACACGGCGGCATACCCGCGGTCGAGCACGCGGAACGGGGAAAGCGCTTCGAGTTCGGCCTTTCTGAGCTCCGCGCGGTGTTCAAGTCCGCGCACCTTGTCGGTCAGAGAGGACGCGAGAGAGAGGCGCGCGTTCTCCATCCGGTATTCGAGCATCCGGATGCGCTCCGCGAGGCCTGTGCGGAAGAGGTTCCGCTTCAGTTCCTCCGCGCGGGAAGCCATCGCCCTGACGTCCTTCGTCGCGAGAACGGCGGCCTCGGTCGGCGTCGCGGCGCGTACGTCAGCGACGAAGTCGGAGATCGAGAAATCCGTTTCGTGGCCGACGGCGCTGATCACGGGGATCTCCGAGAGGAAGACGGCCCGCGCGACGATCTCCTCGTTAAAGGCCCAGAGCTCCTCCTGGGAGCCGCCGCCGCGGCCGATGATGATCGTATCCGTATCGGGAAAGCGCTCGTTCAGGCCGCGGATCGCCTCCGCGATATCGGGAGCAGCGCCGGGGCCCTGGACGAGGACGGGCCAGACGAGCACGTCGACGAACGGGTTGCGGTCGCGAATGACCTTGGCGAGGTCGCAGACGGCAGCGCCGGTCGGCGACGTCACGATCGCGATCCGCTTCGGAAGCGGCACGAGCGGCTTCTTGTAGCGCGGGTCGAAGAGCCCTTCCCGCTCGAGCTTGTCCTTGAGCGCCTGAAACGCGCGCGCAAGGTCGCCTTCGCCGTTCACCTCGACGTCGCGGACGTTCAGGCTGTACGTACCGCCGCGCTCGAAGACGCTGACCGAGCCGTACGCCGTGATCTCCATCCCCTCCGCGAGAGCGTACCGGAGACGGGACGCGTTCTGGGCAGGCAGAAAGCACGAGAGCTTCGACGCCTCGTCCTTCAGGGAAAAGTAGACGTGGCCGGTCGTGTGGACCTTGAAATTCGCGATCTCGCCCGTCACGGCGACGTCGCCGAGGATCGGGTCGGACCGGAGAATGCGGTTGACATAATGATTGATTTGGGAAACCGTTACGGGCTTCAGCGCCATGTCAAACGCCCTCCCCCGCGGACGGAGCTTCCTTCGATTCCAGATACGCCTTCCGGCCGAGCAGGCCGATCCCGACGGCGTTGTCGGCCGAGAGGCCGGGACGCGCGAACGCGAGCGAGAGGCCGGGCAGAAGCTCGGGAAGGCGCTTCCGGAGATAGGCGCTCGAAGCGACGCCTCCGGCGAACAGGACGCGGTCCGTTTCGAACATTTCAGAGGCGTTCCGCGTCGCGGCGGCGACCGTCTCCGCCGAACGCTCCATAACGTCGCGTGTAAGGGCCCTGATCGCCGATTTCCGCGACTTTTCTTCGTCGGACGGGTCAGATATCATTTTGGGCCAAAAACCGCTCAAACCGTCGATTTTCCGCATGACCTGGGTCTCGAGGCCGGAAAGGTTGAAGGTGAGATCCGAGACGCGGACCTTTGAGAGTGAATTCTTCGCCGGGACGTCCGGATCGTCCGCGGCCCGGAGCGCCGATTCGTCGATGTATTTCCCCGCGGGGAACGGGAGTCCGAGCGCGACGCCCATGCGGTCGAGGACCTGGCCGAACGAGACGTCGAGGGAGCCGCCGATGATGCGGGCGCTCTCCTTCGCGTCCCATTTCAGAAGCTCGCACGTTCCGCCCGAGAGATGCCACGCGAGAAACGCGGTCTGTCCCTCGAGTTCCGTGCCGTACGAGGCGGCCGCCACGTGGCCGTCCTGGTGAGAGAACGAAAAGACCGGAACGCGGAGAACGGCCGCGATGCTCTTCGCGGCCTGTTCGCCCGCGACGAAGCACGGCATATAGGAGCCTTCGACGGAACGCGGGCGTGTGGAGACGGCGACCGCCGTCACGGCGTCCCGGAGGGCGCCGGCCGGGCCGAGCTCGGCAAACACGCCCGCCCGTCCCGTATCTTCAAGTTCATCGAGCAGCTCCGGCAGGTTCTTCAGATGCTGAAACAGAGCGTCGGACTGACGGAGCCCGCGCTCCCCTTCCCGTACCGCGAGCATCTTCCGGCGGTCGGCGTAGATCGTGCCGTCCTCGCCGACGAGCGCGACGGAGGTCGTATAGTTGCTCGTATCGAACGAAAGGATCATTTCCCTACCCCCGAACGATCTTTCCAAGGACGCCGTTGATGAATTTCGGGCTTTCTTCCGTTCCGTATTTCTTCGCGAGCTCGACGGCTTCGTTGATCGAAACGGCTTCGGGGATCGCCTCGACGTAGCGGATCTCGAGGACAGCGAGGCGCAGGATGGCGAGATCGACCTTGGAGAACCGCTCGATCGTCCAGTTCGATGCGGCCGCGGAGAGCGCCTCGTCGACTTCGGGGAGATGGTTCGAGAGCGCGTCAAAAACAGCGTCGAAGTATTCCTGTTCCGGCTTGTGTTCGAGATACGTCTCTTCGAACTGGGTCCGTTTCTCGGCGCTGAAATCGTTCTGGATATCCATTTCGAACAGCATCTGCATGAAGTGTTCGCGCGCGCTTGTGCGGGTTTTGCGGGGCTTCGACATATGATCTCCTTTTGAAAGTGCGTGGTTTATTTGGACGGGATCGGACGATCCCGCTTCGGATCAGAGCTTCGGGACGTGGACGCCGAGGACGTTGATGTTGACGGCGGTGACGCGGTACGGCGTCTCCGCTTCGACGCGGTCCTTGACGTGCTCCTGGATCTCCCAGGCGACGGCGGGGATGTTGACGCCGAACTCGACGACGGGGCAGACGTCGCAGGTGACCGTTCCGGCGTCGTTCAATACGGCGCGGACGGAGCGCTTGAGCCCGTGGACGCCAGCAGTGCGAACGGCAGCGTCGC
>JAEEUO010000125.1 GCA_016286935.1 Bacillota bacterium
TGTTCACCTGAATTGCGACCTGAAGTTGCGGAATCGCAAACGGAGGTTGGCGGAACGACCGGCTGGCTATTGACAAGACCGCTCAAACTATTTAGAATGTTATCTAAATAGAGGAGCGGTTTTTGTATGGGTTTTACCGATACGATGAAGGCGCTCGCCGATCCGGCGCGGCGCGAGATCCTGAATCTGCTGAAGTGCGGAACGATGAGCGCGGGGGATATCGCCGCGCATTTTGACATGACCGGAGCGACGGTCTCGTACCATCTTTCCCAACTGAAGAAAGCCGGCCTCGTCTTTGAAAAACGGGAAAAGAACTACATTTTCTACTCCCTGAACGCCTCCGTCGTGGAGGAGGTTCTGTTATGGCTCGAAAGCCTGAAGGAGGGTGCGAACAATGAAAAAACGAAACGTTGAGCTGATCGTGACGACGCTGGCGTGCCTTCTGCCGGCCGTCGCGGGACTGATCCTGTACGATAAGCTTCCCGACCGGTTCCCGGTCCACTTCAACGCGAACGGAGAGCCGGACGGATACGCCGGCCGTCTGTTCGGCGTGCTCGGAATGCCCGCGATCCTGGCCGCGGTGAACCTTCTCGTCCATTTCGCGCTCCGGACCGATCCGAAGAAACAGAACATGAGCCCCGCGCTCAAGCTCGTCTCGTACTGGTTCGCGCCCGTCATCTCGATCGTCATGAACGGCGTGATCCTCGCGTACGCGATGGGCGCGAAGATCAGCATCACGACCGTCGTTTTGCTGTTCCTCGGGATCCTGTTCATCGTGATCGGAAACTACCTGCCGAAGACCAAGCAGGCCTACACGATGGGGATCCGCCTGCCGTGGACGCTCGCGAGCGAGGAGAACTGGAACCGGACGCACCGCCTGGCGGGCTTCCTCTGGGTCATCGGCGGCGCCGCGACCGTTCTGCTCGCACTGCTTCGCGTCACGTCGGTCTGGGTCCCGCTCGGGATCCTCCTCGTCATGTCGATCGTTCCGACCGTCTATTCGTACGTCCTCTACCGCAAGGGAATCTGAACGGGAAGGGCGGGATGCGTCTGAACGATCCGTTTATCGATCCGCAATGGAAAAGGAGAATGCTATGCTTCGTGAAAAAGTGACCGTCGGCGCGGGAACGGAATACCCGCTGGAAGGGCTCCTGACGCTGCCGGACGATCTGTCGAAACCGGTACCGGCCGTCGTGATGGTCCACGGCTCCGGGCCGAGCGATCTGGACGAGCGCGTGATGAAGCTGACGCCGTTCAGGGACCTCGCGGAAGGGCTCGGACAGCGCGGGATCGCGTCTCTCCGCTTCAACAAGCGAACGTACACCTACGCGAAACAGCTGGCGAAGGCAAAGGACGTGACGGTCCGGACCGAATCGATCGAGGACGCGATTTACGCGCTTGAGATCCTCAGGAATGATCCGCGCATCGATCCCGGACGGATCTATGTTCTCGGCCACAGCGAAGGCGCGATGATCGCGCCGAGGATCTGCGCGGAGTGGGGTCACGCGAAGGGCACGATCCTTCTCGCGGGAACGCCGTACCGGCTCGAGGAGATCGTCCTCCGTCAGTTCCGCCAGGCCGGTGAAACGAGCGTGCTCATGAGGCCGATCATGAAGGCGCAATTGAAAAAGTACGGGAAGTTGTTCGAAGGGATCTATGACATGACCGACGACGAGGCGAAGAAGGTGATGTTCGCAGGTAACCTTTCGCTCTACTATTTCAAGGAGATGGGCCGGAAGACGGCGGCCGATTACCTGCTCGAGACGGATAAGCCCGCGCTGATCCTCCAGGGCGGACGCGACTTCCAGGTCCTCGCGGACGATGATTTCAGACGCTTCAAGGAGATCCTCGCCGGTAAAGAGAACGTTGTTTTCCGCCTCTATCCGGACCTGAACCACGCTTTCGTACCGGCGCTGTATGACAGCATCCTCAAGGCGAAGCAGGAGTACGGCACGGAGCGCCATATCGGCAATGAAGTGTTCGACGACATCGCGTCGTTCATCAAAGGGCAATAAAAGAGGGCGGCGCCGGAAGGCGCCGCCCGTATTATTTCACTGTTTATAGCCGTACGGAACGCGCCGGAGCCCTTCAGTGGAGCAGCTCGTCCGCGTCCGCGCCGTCGTCCGAAAACTCCCCGTCGATCACGGGGTTCTTTTTGTTGATCAGCGTGTTCCAGCCCGCGTCGTCGATGTAGTCCTCCGCGTCGTCGTCATCCGGCTCGCACGCGAGGGAGACGGGCTGGCGTCCGGCCGAAACGCCGCCGCCGAAGTCGAACGAAGCCGTTCCGCGGGGCGTTTCGTTGTCCTGCTCCGATTCGATGCGCGAGACGCCGAAGTTGACGTCGTACGCGTCGATCGGATAATCGAGAACGTCGGCGAAATCGAGCTCGTAGGCGTCCTCGCCGAGCAGTTCGAGGCGGTGGAGCGTTAAAGCTTCCGCGACGGAAACGAGCGATTCGTCGCCATCCGGATCGACCGCTTTGACGGACTCGCCGAACCAGTACCAGTCGCGGAAGCGCACGAATTCCTCCGCGAAGCGCCGCCGCGTTTCGGCATCCTCGTTCACGAGGCCGAGAAGAAGCGTCCGGATGTTCTCCATCAGGAGATCCATATCCGAGGCCTCGTCGGGAACGCCCTTCGTAATGTCGGTGAAGTAGTTGTCGACGAGCTCGTGGAGAGTCCCGCGGTCGACGTCCTTCAGGGCCGCAAACAGGTCGTCCGCCGTATACGTCTCATCGTTTTCGATGAGGTCGGTGATGTCGTCAAAATACTCAAAATCCATGGTGGAACGCGACGCGGAAGTCGGAGGAAACGGAGATGCGGTTGATCATGTTCAGGAAGTTCTCGGAGAGGTCGCTCGCGTAGAACGCGTCCTTCGGCGGAACGGTCCCGTCGGCGAGGAGATCGAGGCGTTCAAGCTCCGCGCGGACGTCGCCGGCGATCGTTTCGGAGGAATTGACGATCCGGAGGGAAGGATAGAGAGCGAGGATGTCGTCTGTAATGAGCGGGTAGTGGGTGCAGGCAAGCAGCAGCGTTTCGATCGCGTTCTCCGCGAGGAAGCCGTCAAGGTAGTGGCGGACGGTCAGGCGCATGATGTCTGTGTCGTCGAGACCTTCCTCGATCAGAGGAACGAAGGCGGGGCACGCCTTCTGGGAGAGGCGGACTCCGGAGCCCGCGAGAAGCTTCGGGTAGATGTTGCTGGCGATCGTCGCCTTCGTGCCGATCACGCCGACGGATTCGCCCGGCCGGCACGTCTCGCGGATCGCCTTCGCGGCCGGTTCGATGATGCCGACGAACGGGATCCCGGGAAAGCGCTCGCGGAGCGAGAGGAGACACGTCGAGCTGACGGTGTTGCAGGCGATCGCGATCATCTTCACGTTCTGGGAAACGAGAAACGCGGCGATCTGGCCGCTGAACTCGCGGATCGTCTCGGGATCCTTCGAGCCGTAGGGCGTCCTTGCCGTATCGCCGAAATAGACGAACGATTCGTTCGGCAGCGCGCTCCGGAGCGCCGGAATGCACGTCAGCCCGCCGAGGCCGGAATCGAAAATGCCGATGGGTCTGTTATCCATAGGAAAAGCCTCCTGAATTGCCTATAATTATATATAAATGCGCGTTTCCTGACAAGGCGTAATGTGATATACTGACTCTGTATTGATACCAAACCGGAACGAAAGCGAGGTTTCCCATGAACGAAGACCTTCTGAAGAACATCACGATCAATTCCCATTCGTCGATCCGCATCGCCGCGCCCGACGGGCCGGTGATCTACGTCGACCCGTTCCATCTTTCGGCGGAACCCCACGACGCGGACATCGTTCTCGTCACCCATCCCCATTTCGACCACTTTTCGCCCGACGACATCGAACGCGTGCGGAAGGACGACACGGTCTTCGTCATGCCGATGGATATGTTCCTGACCGAGGACGCGAAGATCCGCGGCGCGCTTGACGCGCTCGATTTCACGGATTCCTTCGGCATGGAGCCGGATAAGGCGATCGAGATCATGGGCGTACTGATCGAGAGCGTTCCGTCCTATAACGTCAACAAACCGAACCACTTGAAGGAATTCGGCTGGATCGGCTATCTGCTCACGATCGGCGACACGCACGTCTACGTCGCGGGCGATACGGACGTCAACGACGACGTTCTGGCCGTACGCTGCGATATCGCGATGATCCCCGCGGGCGGAACGTATACGGCGGACGCGAAGGAGGCGGCCGGGCTCGTGAACGCGATCGGTCCCGAGGTCGCGATCCCGACCCACTACGGCGATATCGTCGGAAGCGACGGCTGCTTCGACGTCTTCCGCGAGAACGTCGATCCCCGGATCCGCGTCGAACGGCGCATCACCCCGAAAAACGAGTTTTAAAGATTAAGGAGAAACCATGGCAGAACTGAAAGAACGCAAGGACATTCCGCAGGAATACAAATGGGATATCGAATCGATGTACGCGTCGGAGGAGGCGTGGGAGAAGGACGTCGAAGAGG
>JAEEUO010000126.1 GCA_016286935.1 Bacillota bacterium
ACGAGGAGGGCCATCCCGGGACGCTTTCGGTCGAGGTGCGGTACGCGCTGACGGACGGCAACGCGCTCCGGATCGACTACCGCGCCGAGACGGACGCGCCGACGCCCGTGAACCTCACGAACCACGCGTATTTCAATCTCAACGGCGAAGGCGACGTCCTCCGCCACACGCTCCGGCTCAACGCGGACGCGTTCACGGAGATCGGACCGGACATGATCCCGACGGGGCGCGTCCTTCCGGTGGACGGCACGCCGATGGACTTCCGCGCGCCGAAGCGGATCGACCGCGATATCAAATGGCTGACGGACGCGGGAGTCGACGATTGCCGGAAGGCGCCGTACCGCCAGCTCGAGCTCGCGCGCGGATACGACCACAGCTACGTGCTTCCGGACGGAGAAGGGCTTCGCCTCTTCGCGGAGGCGGCCGGCGACCGGAGCGGGATCCGCCTCGAGGCGTTCACCGACCGGCCGGCGGTCCAGCTCTACACGGGCAACTACGTCGACGCCGACACGGCGCCGGCGGGGAAGGGCGGCGTACGGTATCCGCGGTTCGGCGGGTTCTGCCTTGAGACGCAGGGCTATCCCGACGCGCCGAATCATCCGGCCTTTCCGCCGATCGTCCTCCGTCCCGGCGAAACGTTCCGCACGTCGACGGTGTACCGCTTCACCGTTTCGGCGGAGTAGGCAAGGGCCCTCCCGCGGAAGCCGAATCTCCGTCGCCGCGAACCTTTGTCACTGAATCAGAAGAGTAGGGCAAGGGGTCTCCCGGCGGGAAGCCTGCGGAGGAGCGTGGAAGTCTTCCCTTCGAACGAAATAGATCTTTGCGAACAAAAACCCAGGGTCACTGCAGCCCTGGGTGTTTTTGTGCAAAGATCATGAGCGAGAAGTCGAAGACTTCAGCGACGGAGATTCGGCTTCCCGCAGGGAGACCCCTCGCCCTACTCCGCGGGCTCGGTGACGCCGTTCCACGCGGCGTTCATGCGGTTCCATTCGGGATAGTCCGCCAGAAGGGCGGTCTTCGGATACTCGAACGCGAGGATCGCGGCGATCGATTCATCCGCGTCGAAGAGCGGCGCGAAGGCCGTCCACGTCAGGATGTCGGAGCCGTCCGCCGCGGCGCCTTTCCACGTCCTGGCGAACATATCCGCCGCGGACGTGCCGTTCATCGCGAGGTTCAGCGCGTATTCCGCGCGGTGGTGTTCCGCCCAGAGGCAGATCGGCTGTCCGCCGTTCGTGTTCGAGGCGACCGCGACCTCGTAGGACGTCAGGTCGTCGTCGAGATCGGTCAGGACGTAGACCTGATAGGCGCCGTACGTCAGGGCGAGCTGATCGAGCGTCGCCTTGAGGTTGCCGTATTCCTTGTAGGACGTCCCGCTGCCGGAACGGAGCATATCGAGGAACGTCGTGACGAACGCGGAGCCGGACAGGCGCGAAGCCTCGTTCGAGACGAGGAGCGTGAGGTTGTCGCGCAGAACGGCAAGCTCATCCGGCAGGACGGGCGCGGCCGGCAGGGCAGGCGGATCGGGTTCCTTCGGCTCGTCCGGCGCCGGCTGCGGCTTTGTGCAGCCCGTGAACAGGAGCGCCAAAGCGAGCAGGACCGCCAGCAGGCGCATCATTCGGTTGTCAGTGGAACAGCGCTGCATTTTCTGCCGCCTCTAATTGATTTGTCAGTTCATTGATTCGTTCCGCAACGGAACCGGTCTTTGCGGAATGAAGGGTACTAAGCTGCGCCTGGAGCGCGAGCAGTTCCCGCCGGGCGTCGTTCAGAGCGCCCGTTTCGTTGTCGGCCGGCTCGGTTCCGCCCGCCGGGTCGTGCGGTTCACCGCCCGCGTCCGGGTTGTCGGGATCGTCGGGATTATCCGGGTCGTCGGGATTGTCCGGATCGTCGAGGCCGTTCAGCGGATCGGGATCGAGCGTGCCGGTATAGCCCTCGTACTTCGGATCGACGGCGCGGAGGATGTATTCGGGAACGATGAAGCTCGTCGTTCCGATGATGTTCATGTCGATCGGCGTCTCGCCGAGCGGGTCGGTGTTGTGCATGTAGCAGTAGTACACCGGCGCGGCGTAGTCATAGTCGCCGACGATGTTCGTCACGACGGTGCCGTACTTCTCGTAGATGTCGTCGATGACTTCCTGGGGCAGGTAGTACTTGACGGTCGTGAAGCGCGTCGTCGCGGTGATCTCAAACGAGACCTGCTCGAGCAGATCGTCGGGGTATTTGAACCGCTTCGGCTGGACCCAGCGCTCGAGCTGCTCCTCCGTGAGCTCTTCGACGTATTCGTAGTTCATCGGGATGCAGAAGTTGTCGTTGAGCTTCCGGCCCGTGTAGATCAGGTTGGAGTCGTCGGGGTGCTTGACGCGGAGGACCGTGGCGACGCATCCCTTTTCGCGGCAGACGTCGGTCGCGAGGAAGAAGCTCTCCGTGCAGATCTCTACTTCGACGTGGGATGTGTCCTCCTCGGTCGGCTCGGTGCCCTTCAGGAAGTATTCCGTACGGATCGTCGCGCCGCGGGAATCCTGGTAGGTCAGTTCGGACGGCAGCATTCCGGATTGCGTATCGATCGTCGCGGTGACGACGTTGTCCGGCTGGGCGGGATAGGAGCCCGCGTCGAGGCCTTCGTGGACGGCCGTCATGATCCTCGACCAGAGCTTCGCGGCGCCGGAAGAAGACGTCGAGAGCTCGATGTTCGTGTCGTTGCCGATCCAGAGGGAGGCGGCGTAGTGGGCCGTGAAACCGTCGAACCAGATGTCGAAGCGGTCGCTCGTCGTACCGGTCTTGCCGCCGGCGAGCTGGCCTTCGACCTTGGCGTTGCCGGCGATGCCGTTCGAGACGGTCGTGCGGAGGATGTCGGTCATGATGAAGGCGACGCCAGGATCGCAGGCCTGGACCGCTTTGGACGTATTCTCGAGGAGGATGTCGCCGAGCTTGTTCGTCACCTTCGTATAGCAGACCGGTTCCTGGTAGACGCCGCCGTTCGGGTACGTTCCGTAGGCGGAGGCCATCTGGAGCGTCGAGACGCCGTTGACCATGCCGCCGAGCGCGAGGGCGGACGGGTTCAGGTCGTTGGCGGCTTTCGAGCTGTCGGTGACGAAGGAGGTGATGCCGAAGCGGGTCGCGTATTCGATCGAGACGGCGTTGCCGATCGCGGTCTGGACCTTTACGGCGCAGACGTTGATCGACTGTTCGACCGCCTTGCGGAGCGAATTCAGGCCGCGGTAATAGTTATAGGAGTTCTTCGGCCAGATCTCACCGATGTCGTTGAGCATCGGCGCGTCGTCAATGACGGACGCGGGCGTGAAGATCGTTTCGCCCAGGGGATTGCCGGCCTGAACGAGATCGTACGAGCGCTGGAGAGCGGGTCCGTAGACGGTGAACGGCTTGATCGAGGAGCCGGGCTGGCGGGTCGAGAGGGCGCGGTTATAGAGCAGCTTCCCGCCCGTGTCGGTGCGGCCGCCGACCATGCACTTGATCTGGCCGGTGTGGTAATCGGTGATGACCATCGCGGCCTGGGGCTGGATCGTCTTCTGGCGGAGGGTGAAGAGGTGGGCCTTGATCAGATAGGAGCCGTCATCCTGGCGGACGAAGTACGGGCGGTAGTTGGAGTCGCCGAGGAAGTTCTTCGAGAGGATGAGGTTGCCGCCGTCGTCGCGGCTCATATACGTCGCGGGGATGTTGAGGACGCCGCCGTTGATCTGGTAGAACGTTCCGTCCGCGTCGGAGTAGAGGTTCTTGAACTCGGGCTGGATGACGGTCTTGCCGTTCGACGTCACGCGGTAGATGTTGAAGCGGTTGCCGCGGAAGATCCGCAGGTCGCCGCTCGGAAGCGTCTCATACTCACCCTTTTTCAGCACGAAATCGCCGTCCGCGTTGAAGAACGTGTCGTAGTAGTAGAGCAGGATGTTGTTGTCCTTGCCGATGATGTTGCCGTCCTTGTCCTTGCTCATATTGACGAGCGTCGGGAAGTTCGCGGGATCGGCGAACGCCTCGTCGGCGATCTTCTGGATCTTCGTGTCGATCGTCGTGTAGATCCGGAGGCCACCGGTCTGGAGCATCTTCGTCGCCTGCTCGCTCGTGAGGTTGTACTCGTTCATCAGCTCGGCCTTGACCTGGGACTGGACGTAGTCGGCGAAGTACGAGGAGACGGTCACGGTCTTCTCGCGGCTCGGCTTGATCGCGGAACGGAGGTCATACGCCTTCGCCTCCTCACGCTGTTCGTGGGAGATCATTTCGTATTCCTCCATGTTGAAGAGGACCTGTTCGAGGCGCTTGCGGTAGTTGGCCTGGTAGACGACGGTATAGAGCGTGTCGGAGTAGAGGATGTCGTAGAGGGACGGGTCGGAGATGGCGGAGTTGTTCAGCGTCCGGAACGGCGCGTTCGAGCGCGGGTTCTTCGGGATCGACGCGAGCAGGGCGATCTCCGCGAGGTTTAGTTCGTGGACGTCCTTCG
>JAEEUO010000127.1 GCA_016286935.1 Bacillota bacterium
ACAAGCAGGACGTCTGGTGGAACCACTACTTCAGCGACGAGGCGATCCTCAACTCGCTCAAGAAGACGCGCGAAGAAAACGCGGCCCGGAAGGCCGCGGAGCAGAAACAGGGATGACCGGTCAGTCTTCCTTCGATTCCCCCGTCCGGTAGTCGATCGCAACGCCGGGCTGGACGTTGTAGACGAAGACGTGGAAGCAGATGTTTTCGCCGCCGTCCTCGACCGACCAGCCCTCCATCTCGACGCCGCGGACGACGCGGTCGTCGCCCTCGAAGACGGGTGTGACGCGATAGAGGACGTGGTTTCCGGTGAGCTCGACGTAGCGCGCGACGCGGACCTCGAACGGCAGCATCCCCTCGACGTTGAGGTAGCGTGTGCCGGTGAAGAGGTTCCGCTCGTTCGCGTTCTCGCCCGCGAGCGCGAAGGCGATCAGGTGGCAGCGGTTGTAGAGGAACTCCTTGTCGATGAAGGGGTATTTTTTATTGATCCATCCGGTCGGACGGATGCTCGAGATGTCCTCGCGGTCCTCCGCGGGCATGAGTTCCTTCGAGACGTTCGCGTACGCGACGTCGACGCGCCCGAGAAGATCAAGGCGGCTGTACCGCTCGAACGAAGCCGTATCCGCCTTCTCCGCGTCCGTGAAGAGCGGTTTATTGCCGTTCAGCTCGACGTAAGGCCGGCCGTCGTACGGCGGAACCGAAGCGAGATCAAAGGAATACGTCCGGTGCGTGAGAAGCACCCAGCCGGTGAAAACCGCACAGATGACAACAAGGGCAAGGATCCAGATCCATGCCCTTTTGTTTTTCCGCCGCGCCGTCTGTTCCGCCGACTCGTAGCCGATGTGGTGGCTCGAGCCGAACGAAACGCCCGACGTCGTGTATTGCTGCGTCTTTTTTCTTTCCATCTTGGACGTTTTGCGACGTGGATGCGCCGCTCAGCGCGGTCAGGCCAGCTTCGGCTCTTTCAGCTCAGCGCGATCAGGCCAGCTTCAGCTCGCGCAGGCCGGCGTTGTGGAGGCCGATGACGCCGATGAGCAGGAGGATCTGGCCGAGGGTGTTGACGCCCTGTTCGATCCAGTTGACCGCGGCGCTCGTCGAATCGCGGCTCGAAAGATAGCCCATCGCGAGGTAGCAGATGAACGCGAGGAGGAAGAAGAGCATCAGGCGTGCCTTCTTCATCTTCTTCGCGACGACGGAGAGGCCGCCGCAGATCGCGCCGAGGCCGAAGACCATCATGCCGACGAAGACGAACGTGCCCGAGAAGACGGGCGGCGCCGCGGCCGCGAGGAGATACTTCTTGCGGTTCGTGAGCATGAGGATGATGCCGAAGCCCGCGAGCAGAAGCCCGATCGACTGGGTCGGCAGGAACATCGTGTTGAGCGTGTGGAAATCGCAGACGCCCATCGCGTACAGAAGTTTCCAGAGCGCCTTGAGGAATCCCGCGACGAAGACGTCGATCGTTCCCGCCGCGAAACAGGCGAACGCGTATTTCGGCATTTTGTTGTAAAGGTCGCGCTGCAGGATCACGGTCGCGACGAGAAACAGGACGACCGGAACGAAATCGACGATCGCCATTGCAATACTCACATCGTACATAAGGGGCCTCCTTAACGGAACGGGTTCTGTTACCGACAGTATAACACAGTTTTCCGTTCCGTGCCTCCGAAATAAAGCCGCATACTTGTGGCGGAACGAAATAGTGATACACTGAACGCAGAAGACATCCCCGAAAGGAAGAGGCCTTACGGAAACGAAAATGGATAAGAACACAGCAAAAACCCCGCATATGAACCGCCACCGGACGATGATGATCCTTCTGATCGCGCTCGTCATGGTCACGGTCATCGCCGTCGTCGCCACAAGCGTTCTCATCTTCAACCGCACGACCCGCGAAAACCGCGCGGAGATCCTCACGAACGCGGCGCGTCTCGCCGCCGGACACATCGACGGCGACAAGGTCGACGGCTGGCTCCGGAACGGAAAGGACGAGGACTATGAGACGACGGCGGCCATTCTGGAGAGCATCCTCCGCAACACCCCGCATCTCGAATACCTCTACGTCTATCAGATCCTCCCCGACGGCTGCCACGTCGTCTTCGATTTCGACACCCCCGACACGGCGGCCGGCGAATTCCGCGAGCTCGTCCCCTTCGACGAAAGCTTCGAAGACCAGATCCCGACGCTTCTCGCGGGCGGAAAGATCGACACGATGGAGAGCCGCGATACGTACGGGTGGCTGCTGACCGCCTATGAGCCCGTCTACGATTCGGCCGGGAAGTGCGTCTGCTACGTCGGAGCGGACCTCTCGATGCAGGGCGTCTACGACTACGTGCAGGGCTACTTCTTCCGCGTCGCGATCATCGCCGCCGTCTTTCTCATCGGCTGCATCCTGATCGGGATGCGCCTCCTGACCGGCGTCCGCCGCGCAGACGCGATGGACAACCTGATCGCCCAGCAGAAGCGCGACAAGGAGCTGACGCGCGAGATCATCGAGGCCTTCGCGAAGGTCGTCGATATGAAGGACAAGTATACCCAGGGCCATTCCTCCCGCGTGGCGAAATACACGGAGATGCTTGCCCGCGAGCTCGGATGCGACGAGGACGAGATCGAAAAGTATTACAACATCGCGCTGATGCACGACATCGGCAAGGTCGCCGTCCCGGACAGCGTCCTGAACAAGCCCGGCAAGCTGACCGACGACGAGTTCGAGCTCATCAAATCCCATACCGCGCGCGGCTACGACGTGCTCGAGACGATCAGCATCATGCCGGAGATCGCGATCGGCGCGCGTTCCCACCACGAACGGCCGGACGGCAAGGGCTATCCCCAGGGCCTCAAGGGCGAGGACCTGCCGCTCGTTGCCCGGATCATCGGCGTGGCGGACTGCTTCGACGCGATGTATTCGAACCGCCCGTACCGGAACCGCATGAACTTCGACAAGGTGGTCTCCATCATCAAGGACGCTTCGGGGACCCAGCTGACGACGGACGTCGTGGACGCCTTCCTGCGCCTCGTCGACAGGGGCGAATTCCGCGCTCCTGACGATCACGGCGGCGGAAGCATGGAAAACATCGAAAACATCCGGAAGGGTGAAGACAAAAAACCGGAGGAGCCCGCGTCTTGAAGAAACTAAAGCAGCTACTCTTCTTTGAATCGTCTCAGGACGTCGACGTAAAGCAGTTCCGCGCGGAGATCAGGGAGGAGAACCGGAGATCCGCCGTGATCTGGTCAGCGTTCCAGATCCTTTACTGGACGTACTGCGTCATCATGACGACGAGAGATCCGGACTTCCTCATTTGCCGGCCCATCTATCTCGTCTCGCTCGCGGTGTGCGCGGCGGCTCTGATCCTGGCGACGATTGCCGCCCCGAGAGCGCCGCGGCTGATCGGACCGATCGCTCTGGCGGTGGACGTCGCGTTTCTCGGCGCCGGCATCTTCATCGCGATGCATCTCGCGCCGAAAACGATCGTGATCTTCGCGTCCGTGCTCGTCGTTCCGGTCTTCTTCATCTGCGATTCGCTGTCGACGCTGATCCTTCTGACGCTCAACGCCGCCGTCTTCGCCGTCGTCGGAAAGGGGATGGATCCCGAAACGTACCGCTGGACGCTCGTCAATCTGATCATCTTCTCCTCGATCGGCTTCTTCCTCGGCTACTTCATCAACAAGGCCCGGTTCGAGCGCTACTACTTCGCCCAGTCCGCCGTCAAGCTGGCGGAATCCAACGCGAAGCTGGCGGAACTGCAGACGCGGTATGCCTATTACGACCCGATGACGAACTTCCGGAACAGGCGCGCCTACGCGGAGATGATCGACCGCTACGCGGACGGGAAGCCGTCCGGCTGCTGCGTGATCATGGCCGACATCAACGGCCTGAAGGAGATGAACGACACGTACGGCCACGACGCCGGCGACGAGCTGATCATCGGCGCGGCGGAATGCATGCGGAACGCGTTCGGCCGGATCGATTCGATCTACCGGATCGGCGGCGACGAGTTCTGCGTGGTCCTGAACGGCACGGCGGAGCACGCGAAGGAGTGCATCCGGCAGCTCGGGATCATCGGAGAAGCCTGGAAGAGCGGTCACGTCGACGGCATCTCGATCTCCTGCGGCTTCGTTTCGGACGGGGAGTTCGACGATTTCGAATCCATGCTGAAGGCGGCGGACCAAAGGATGTACGAAGCCAAGTCCGAATACTACCGCACGACCGGAAACGACAGGCGGCGTGCCGATCCGCGCCGGCAGACGACGTTCGATCCGTGCGATCAGGCACGTGTTATTTCAAAGGAAAGGTCAGGTAACAGAACATGAAAAAGATCCTCTGTCTGATTCTCGTCACGATGATGATGCTCGCGGCGTTCACGGCTTGCGGCTCGACGCCGACGCCGACGCCGTCGCCGGCGCCGTCCGGACTGTCGGGCGGAAGCGAATCCGCTACACCCACCGAATCT
>JAEEUO010000128.1 GCA_016286935.1 Bacillota bacterium
CGAGGCGCGCCCTGTCGACGACGAGCTTCACGGCCAGAACGAGGTCCTTCGCGTCGCCGTCCCGCTCGCGCGCTTCGCCGAAGACGAGGCATTCCGTGACGTACGGAAGGTTTCCGACGAGCAGCTCGATCTCCTCGGGGTAGATGTTCTTGCCGTTTTTGAGGACGATGACGTTCTTCTTCCGTCCGCGGATCGAGAGATAGCCGTCGCCGTCGACGCTCGCGAGGTCGCCGGTGTGGAGCCAGCCGCCTTCCATGATCTCGGCCGTCGCGGCGTCGTCCTCATAGTAGCCGAGCATGACGTTCGGCCCCTGCGCGACGAGCTCGCCGATGCCCTCCTCGTTCGGGTCCTCGATCGCGAGGCGGACGCCGGGCATCGAGTGGCCGATCGTGCCGGGACGGATGTGGTCCGGGTTTTCACCCGCGAGAACGGGCGACGTTTCGGTCATGCCGTAGCCCTGGACGACGGAGATTCCCATGTCGATGAAGCCCCGCTCCACCTCGGGATCGAGCGGGGACGCGCCGCTGATCATATAGCGCAGATTGCCGCCGAACTTCTCGTGGATGTCCTTGAAGATCGCGCGGCGCTTGTCGATGCCGAGCTTCATCAGAAGGCGCGACAGCTTCTTTCCGAACGCGAACGTCTTCGTCTTGCCCTGCTTTTCGATCTCGGCAAGGACGCGCTTGTAGATCGCCTCGATCAAAAGCGGCACGCAGATGAAGACGCTGACCTTGTATTCGACGATGTTCTTCTGGATGTATTTCAGCCCGTCGCAGTACACGGTCGTCATCCCCGCGCACGTCATCATCGTCTGGCCCGTCGAGCCGAACGTGTGGTGGTACGGCAGAAAGGCCATATTGACGTCGCCGTGGCGGAGATCCTCGGCGGAGAGCACGGCCCAGGTGTTGTGGGTGATGTTGTACTGGGAGAGCATGACGGCCTTCGCGAGGCCGGACGTTCCGGACGTGAACAGGATCACCGAGAGCGCGTTCCCGTCGACGGGGAGGGCGCGGTATTCCGCGATCGCGGCGGTGTCGGCCGCGCCGGTCTCGAGAAGCGTCGGGATATCGGTAAACGCGTCGGACTTGTCCATCGAGAGGAACTGCATACCGGGAAACACGTTCCGCCGGATCAGCTCCTCCGCGAGCGGAAGATGGGCGTCGTCGAAGAGCAGCGCGTCGACCTTCGCGCGGCGGAGCGACAGCTCGAGCTCCTCGTAGGGGAGGTCCTTGTCGAGCGGAACGCAGATCCCGAGCCCGCAAAGGTGCGCGTAATAGGCGATGATCCATTCGTAGCGGTTCTTGCCGATGATCGCAAGGCGCTTGCCGCGGAGGCCGAGGCGCAGGAAAGCGGCGCCGAGCGAAACGACGTCGTCCCGCAGCTCGATGAAGCTGCGGCGGCGGTACTCGGCGGGCTGCGTTTTCGTTTCGCGCCTCGTTTTGATGAGGAAGGCGGCGCCTTTGCCGTACCGTTCGGCGCATCCGGCGAGCAGCTCGCGGAGGTCGCGGTACAGCGGCATTTCACGGATCGGTTTCAGTTCCGGGACGTTGATCGTGTTCATCAAAAAATTCCTGTTGTTTGATTCGGCGGTAACGGATCGGGGACGGGGCAGGAGGGGAAGGGTATCGCGATTTAGTTAGACAGTCTAATCAAATCGACAACGCTATAATCCTATCATGAAACAGACCGGAAGTAAAGAACAGAACTACGCGTTCTTTTCGAGCCGCTTGTTGCGGAAGTAGATGACGATGCAGCCGCCGACCATAATGAGGTTCAGCACGTAGAAGAACAGGACGTACCAGCGGACCGTTTCGTACCACGGCGCCGGCGCGTTCTGGGCGATCAGGATGCATTTGCTGACGATCCCGAAGATGTAGCCGGTGAAGATCAGCGTGTAGAAGGCGATGGAGATCCCCTTCGTCGACCGCGCCCGCCACGCCTTGGAAAGGTTGATCGGCCACGAGGCGCCGAAGGTGATGATCATCAGGGTTTCGAGTATGCTGGCGAGGTTCGACATGGTCATTCTCCTTTCTCAGCCGGCAGCATCCGCCCGGTCTTCGCGAGGTTGTCGTAGAGCTCGAAGGCGCGGCTGAGGATGTGGGGCGTCTGGGCGTTTCCGGTCGCTTTGCACGCGTCCTCGAAGTACCGGCGCAGATACGGCCGGTAAGCGGGGGCGGCGCAGTTTTCGATGATGAGGCGGGCGCGCTCCTTCGGCGATCTGCCGCGAAGATCGGCGTAGCCCTCGTCGGTGATCAGGACGTCGACGTCGTGTTCGGTGTGGTCGATGTGGGAGCACATCGGAACGACGGTCGAAACGGCCCCGCCCTTCGTCGTCGCGTAGCGCATGAAGATCGTGAGCGAGGCGCTGCGGGAGAAATCGCAGGAGCCGCCGATGCCGTTGACCATCGTCGTGCCGTTGCGCTGGGAGGAGTTGACGTTGCCGTAGATGTCCATCTCGAGCGCCGTGTTCATCGAGATCACGCCGAGCCGGCGGATGACCTCCGCGTTGTTCGAGATCTCCGAATCGCGGACGAGCAGCTTTCCGCGGTAGCGGTCGAGGTTCGCGTAGAAGCGCTTCATCGCCTCACCCGAGAACGTCAGCGAGGCGGTGGACGCGAAGTCGGCGACGCCCGCGTCGATCAGATCGAGGACGCCGTCCTGGATGACCTCGGAGTAGAAATTGAGATGGCGGAAGCCGGACTCCTTCAGCGCGACGAGGACGGCGTTCGCCGTCGAGCCGACGCCGGACTGGAGCGGGACACGGTCGTAGGAGATGCGGCCGGCGGCCTGCTCGGCCTTCAGGAAGCGGATCAGGTTTTCCGCGATCTTTTCGCTTCCCGCGTCCGGGGGAAGCAGCGCGCGGGGGTGTTCCTCCGAGCGCGTGACGACGATCGCCGCGATCTTTTCGGGCGGGCATTCGAGCCACGGAACGCCGATCCGGTCGTTGATGCGCGTCAGCGGGATCGGCTGGCGCACGGGCGGATCCGCGACGCGGTAGACGTCGTGGAAGCCCTCGAGTCCGGCGGGCTGGGCGAGGTTGAGCTCGACGATGACCTTGTCCGCGAGGTCGATCCACGTCTGGGAGCAGCCGTGGGCCGTCGTCGGGATCAGATGTCCCTCTTCGGTGATCCTACAGACCTCGATGAGCGCGACGTCGACCTTTCCGTAGAAGCCGTAGCGCGCGTTCTGGGCGAACATGCCGAGGTGGTTGTCGGCGTAGCAGACCTCTTCGTCCGTCTTGCCGTTGATCGCGTCGCGGAGCGGATCGCTCGTCATATACGGCATCCGCCGCGCGATGACCCCGAGGGGAGCGAGCGTCGTATCGACCTCGGAGCCCGTTGAGGCGCCGGAGAAGACGCCGATCCGGACCTTGCGGCGGCCGGAACGGACCTGCTCGGCGAGCGCGAGCGGAACGGCCTTCGGGCAGCCGGACGGCGTAAAGCCGCTGACGCCGACGTTCATGCCGTCCCTGATGAGAAGCGCCGCTTCGTCGGCGGACATGAGGCGGTCCCGGAGAGCCGGGCAGAGAAGGCGATCGTCATGATCCATCGTTAATTACCGATCTTTCTCCGGAAGCGGGCGGCCGTTTCCGGTGTGACGAGGGAAGCGCCCGCGTCGAGCGCTTTTTTGTTGATCTCTTCCGTGCCGGCGGGGATGTGGCGGCGGACGGCCTCGAGGATCTGTTCGTCCGTGAAGAGGCCGAGCGCGGCGTTGATCGCGCCGACGGCGACGATGTTGGCGGTGAAGGGCTTGCCGACGGTCTCCTTCGCGGTGCGGAGGATCGGGACGGAGAGGACCGTCGCCGGGTCGAGCCCGTCGGGGATCGCGAGCGACTCGTCGGCCATGACGGCGGCGCCGTCCGCGAGATCGCGGGAGTACGCGTCGAGGGAGGCCTGGGTCAGCGCGAGCAGAAAGTCGGGGTTCGTGACCTTCGAATACCAGACCGGTTCCGCGGAGAGGATCGTCTCGGCGCGGCTGACGCCGCCGCGGGCTTCGGGGCCGTAGGCCTGGGACTGGATCGTCTTCAGGCCCGCGATCACGGCAGCCTCCGCGAAGATCACGCTGGCGAGGATGACGCCCTGGCCGCCGGAGCCGGAGAAGCGCATTTCGAACCGTTCGTTCATTTCGCGCCTCCTTTCTTCGCCGCCTGGGCGTTCGCGATGACCTTCGCGTATTCCTCGGTGTATTCGGGATAGTCGTCGAAGGAGAGCATGCCGAGCAGCTTTTTGCCGGAGCGCTCCGTTTCGCTCATGTTGTAGTAGCGCGCGGCGGGGATCAGGTTGTCCTTCTGCCACTTCAGCATCTCGACGGCGTCGCCCTTCTTGTTCTTGCGGCCGTAGTAGGTCGGGCAGATCGAATAGACGTCCACGAGCGAGAAGCCCTTGTGCAGGATGGCCTGCTTGATGATGTCGCT
>JAEEUO010000129.1 GCA_016286935.1 Bacillota bacterium
TCGCGTTTTCCTCGATCTTCCGGAGCTGGTCGGCGAGAACGGCGTACTCGGCAGGGGAGATGCCGTCGAGGACGACGCGGTTGGCGTCCTCGATGACGCTGTCGAGGCGGTTCCAGCGGACCTTCGCGGATTCGTTCAGCGAGACGGAGACGGAGCGGCGGTCGTCGGGGTTGTACGTCCGCTCGATCAGGCCCTTCGCCTCGAGACGGCCGAGCATGCCCGTGATCGAGCTCGTGTCGAGGTGCATCTCGACGGCGAGCTGGGAGGGCGTCATCGCGTCGGCGGAATGAAGGATCCGGAGCATGTTGTACTGGCCGGGCGTCAGGTCGTATTCCGCCAGGCGGTGCTTGAAGTAGTTGCCGACCGCGTTTTGCGTATTCGTCAGTATGAAATTGATGCAGTTCGTGACTTCCATCGGTTGTGTTTCTCCTTATGAGCAAAAAAGATTTTACAAAAAAGGACCGCCCTGTGTCAAGCAGTTTGCGTACAAATTTCTTGCACGCGGAATGAGCAAAAAACAGTTGACAAAGCTCGGCCGGTTGGTTACAATCCACCCATAAACGATAGAGGCGCGCCCGAGAAGAGTACCGTACGCGAACCGCTGCCAGAGCGGTACGGGAAAGGCGAAGGCGCCGAAGCGGAGAGCCGTGGCGGGCTCTTTGGCTGGCACTCCGGAGAACATCCGCCGTGCTGTCGCAGAAATGCGGAGAGCTATCCTTCGAAACACATACGTGTATGGAAAGAGGCGGCTGCATTTTTGCTCCGGTCTCTTTTTTCATTAGTGTGACGGAGGAAAAAAGCAATGAAGAACACAGTATTCACAGGCGCGGGCACCGCGATCATCACCCCGCTGAACGAGTCGGGCATCGACTTCGCGAACTTCGGAAAGCTCATCGACTGGCAGATCGACTGCGGCGTCGACGCGATCGTCGTCGTCGGGACGACCGGCGAAGCGGCGACCCTGACGGATGAAGAACACAAGGCGGCGATCTCGTACTGCGTCGACCGCGTCGCGGGGCGGGTCCCCGTCGTCGCCGGCACGGGCTCGAACGACGTCGCGTACGCGATCGAACTGACGCGGTACGCGGGACAGGCGGGCGCCGACGCGTGCCTGCTCGTAACGCCCTACTACAACAAAGCGACGCAGAACGGCCTCGTCACCTCGTTCTCGAAGACGGCCGAGGCGTCGACGGTGCCGTGCATCCTCTACAACGTGCCGAGCCGCACGGGCTGCAACATCATGCCCGAGACGGTCGCGAAGCTCGCGGAACACCCGAACATCGTCGGCATCAAAGAGGCCTGCGGCAACATCTCCCAGATCGCCCAGGAAGCGGCGCTCTGCGGCGACAAGATCGACATCTACTCGGGCAACGACGACCAGATCGTCCCGATCCTGTCCCTCGGCGGGAAGGGCGTCATCTCGGTCCTTTCGAACATCATGCCGAAGGAGACGCACGACATCTGCCAGCTCTACTTCGACGGCGACGTCGCGGCGTCCGCGAAGCTCCAGCTCGACCTCCTCGCGCTGATCAACCAGCTCTTCGTCGAGGTCAACCCGATCCCCGTCAAGGCGGCGTGCGCGGCGATGGGCTTCTGCGACAACTACCTGCGTCTCCCGCTGACGCCGATGGAAGCGGCCCACGAGGCGAAGCTGTTCGACCTCATGCGCGCGGCGGGACTGAACGTATAACGGAGGAAACCATGCGTATCTTACTCAGCGGCCTCGGCGGCCATATGGGACATGAAGTGGCGGCGCTCCTCGCGGCAAAGCCGCGCGGGATGGAGCTCGCCTGCGGCGTCGACGCGTTCGCGGACGCGGACGCGATGCCGGTCCCTTGCGCGAAGACGTTCGCGGAGGCGGAAGGACCCGACTTCGCGGCGGACCTCATCATCGATTTCTCGCACCACAGCCTGACGAACGATCTGCTCGCGTACGCGTGTAAAAAGAACATCCCGCTCGTCCTCGCAACGACGGGCCAGACGGACGACGAACGCGCCGCGATCGCGGAGGCGTCGAAACGGATCCCGCTCTTCTTCGCGGCGAACTATTCCGTCGGCGTCGCGCTTCTGATCAAGCTCGCGAAACAGACCGCGGCCGTGATGAAGGACGCGGAGATCGAGATCGTCGAGATGCACCACGACCGCAAGGTCGACGCGCCGAGCGGAACGGCACTCGCGATCGGACGCGCGCTGCAGGAGGTCCGGCCGGAGGCGACGCTCGCGCTCGGACGCTCGGGAATGGGCAAGCGCACGAAGGAAGAGATCGGCATCCACGCGATCCGCATGGGCAACATCGTCGGAACGCACGAGGTCATCATCGGCACGAACAACCAGACGATCACGCTGAAGCACGAAGCCCACTCCCGCGCGCTGTTCGCGGAGGGCGCCCTCGCGGCGGCGGAATTCGTGACCGGCAAGCCCGCGGGCCTCTATGATATGGATTCACTTCTCGCGATGGACTGACGGAAAGGAGACGGCTATGAGACTCGGAATCTACGGATACGGAAACCTCGGACGCGGCGTCGAGTGCGCCGTGCTCCAGAACCCCGATATGGAGCTCGTCCGCGTCTTCACGCGGCGCAGCCCGGCGGGCGTGAAGACGCTGACCGGCGTCCCCGTCGCCTCGGCGGATGACGTGAAGATGTACCGGAACGACATCGACGTGATGATCGTCTGCGGCGGCTCGGCGACGGATCTTCCCGTGATGACGCCGATGCTCGCGGAGCATTTCAACGTCGTCGACAGCTTCGACAACCACTCCCATATTCCCGACCATTTCGCGGCCGTCCGCGACGCGGCGAACGCGGGAGGCCATCTCGCGCTGATCTCGGCCGGATGGGATCCGGGCATGTTCTCGCTCGCGCGCCTCTACGCGTCGTGCATCCTCCCGGAAGGGAAGGACTACACGTTCTGGGGCAGAGGCGTTTCCCAGGGCCACTCCGACGCGGTCCGGCGGATCGACGGCGTGCTCGACGCGCGCCAGTACACGATCCCCGTGGAGAGCGCGATCGAACGCGTCCGGAACGGCGAGCAGCCCGAGCTGACCGTCCGCGAGAAGCACACGCGCGAGGTCTACGTCGTCGCGAAGGACAGCGCGGACAGGGCGCGGATCGAACGCGAGATCAAAGGAATGCCGGCGTATTTCGCAGACTATGACACGACCGTGTTCTTCATCACCGCGGAGGAGATGAAGCGCGACCACAGCGAGCTGCCCCACGGCGGGTTCGTCATCCGCAGCGGCGTGACGGGCCTCAACAGGGAGCACCGCCACGTCATCGAATACAGCCTGAAACTCGATTCGAACCCCGAATTCACGTCGTCGGCGATCGTCGCGTTCGCGCGCGCGATCGGGCGGATGGCCGCGCGCGGCGAAACGGGCGCCAGGACCGTCTTCGACATCGCTCCGGCGGACCTTTCGCCGCTGAGCCGCGAGGAACTGCGGGCCCATATGCTGTAGGAAGGGCGCGGCGCTCCGCGCCGCGCTTTTGAGTCGGGCGGCCGGAGGCCGCCGGAGGGATTATGTACGATCCGACGAACGATCTGATCTCCGAAAACCTGACGATGGCGGCCGACGGCCGCCTCGTCTTCGCGGGTGCCGATCTCCCGGCGCTTGCAAGGAAATACGGCACGCCTCTGTATGTGATGGACGAGGACCGCATCCGCGCGCGGATGCGGGCGTACCGCGACGCGGTACGCGCCGCGTTCGGCGAACGCGGCCTCGTCCTCTACGCCTCGAAGGCTTGTTCGTTCAAACATCTTTACGAGCTCGCGGCTTCGGAGGGACTCGGGATCGACGTCGTCTCCGCAGGCGAGATCGAGACGGCGCGGCGGGCCGGGTTCCCGCTCGCGAACGCCTTCTTCCACTCGAACAACAAGACCGATGAAGACATCCGCTTCGCGATCGGCTGCGGCGTCGGGTATTTCGTCGTCGACAACGAGGAGGAACTCGCGGCGATCGACCGCATCGCGGAGGAAAAGGGGATCGTCCAGCCGATCCTGCTCCGCCTCACCCCGGGGATCGATCCCCATACCTACGAGGCGATCTCGACCGGCAAGGTCGATTCGAAGTTCGGCTCCGCGATCGAGACGGGCCAGGCCGCCGCGATCACCGACCTCGCGCTGTCGCTCCCCCGTATCGCGCTGAAGGGCTTCCACTGCCACGTCGGCTCCCAGGTCACCGACGCCTCGGTCTTTCTCGCGGCGGCGGACGTGATGCTTTCGTTCGCTGCGGAGACGGAACGGCGGACCGGCTTCCGGACGGAGATCATCGACCTCGGCGGCGGCTTCGGCGTCCGCTATGTCGCATCCCAGAAAACGACCGACATCCCCTCGCGCATCGCGGAGATCGGCGCCTTTATGAACGAAAAAGCGGCCGCGCTCGGGATCGCTCTCCCGGCCGTCGC
>JAEEUO010000130.1 GCA_016286935.1 Bacillota bacterium
CAAGGACGACGCGAAGGAAGTCCGCGAAGGGTTCGAGTGCGGCATCGGCATCGAACCCTTCAAGGACGACGCGAAGGAAGTCCGCGAAGGGTTCGAGTGCGGCATCGGCATCGAGAACTTCAACGACATCCGCGAAGGCGACGTCATCGAGGCGTTCGAGATGCAGGAAGTCAAACGCGACTAAAGAAAGGTCAATACCATGAAATATCGAAACGGACGCCTCGCCGAGGAGATTCGCAGAATCGTTTCGGAGATGCTCCAGTACGAACTGAAGGATCCGCGCCTCGGCGGCATGATCAGCGTGTCGGCCGTCGACGTGACGCGCGATCTCTCATACGCGACCGTCTTTCTGATGGTCTTCGGCGACAACCTCGTCGACGAGGCGACGCCCGAGCGGAAGAAGGAGGTCCTCGCCGCGCTCGACGGCGCGAAGGGACTGATCCGCCGCCGCATCGCGGAGGAGGTCCAGCTCAGGAGGGCGCCGGAGGTCGTGTTCAAGGTCGATGAATCCATGGAGTACGCGCGCCATATGGACGCGGTGCTCGATTCCCTCAAGTAGTATTTGCGCAGGGGACAGGCAATTCCCCGCTTACGCTTGCGCTGCGGATCGGACGCAGCGGTACTAAGCTCTGACGGCGCTTCATTTGTCAGTCGCTAAGTACCGGCGTCCTCCACGCCGCGGTGAACTGCCTGTCCCCTGCGCCAACATCATTAACGAAATGTCGATCATCCGCGTCGAACGGCACGCGCCGCTCAAAAGAATAGGGAATGTGCTGAGGGAGGCGAAGAGCGTCCTGGTTTTCGTGCACGTCAACATCGACGGCGATACGATCGGCTGCGCGATGGCGGTGACGCGCCTGCTCCGCCGGCTCGGCAAGACGGCCTGGATCGTGCTTTCGAGCGAGGTCCCGGCGTATCTGCGGTTCCTGTGCGACGATGGAAACGGCGAGGACGTCGCGGCGTACTGCACGGAGGACCCGAAGCGGGATCTTCCGGAGCTCTACGCGGATCCGGACGTCTGCCTCGCGGTCGACTGCTCGGACGAGCGGCGCTTCGGCAAATTCACCGATCTCTTCTTCCGCGGGAAGACCATCGCGATCGACCACCACGCGACGAACACGGGCTTCGCGTCGATGAACCACGTCGACGACCGGAGCGCGACCGGAGAGATCATCTACAGGCTCTTCCGCGCGATGGGCGAGACCCCGGCGAAGGCGGAGGCGGAGGCGCTCTACACCGCGATCGTGACCGACACGGGGCGGTTCCAGTACGGCTCCGTCAACGCGGAGACGCTCCGGATCACGGCCCGCCTCTACGACTGCGGCATCGACCAGCAGGCGATCACCGTCAACGTCTACCAGAGCGACCGGCCCGAAAAGGTGGCGCTCCACACGCGGATCCTGAACCGGCTCGAGCTGCTCGAGGGCGGACGCGTCGTTATCTCGACGATGCCGTATTCGGATCTCGCTGAGACGGGCGCGACGGTCGACGAGACCGAGGGCGTCGTGGAGGACCTCCGCAACATGAAAGGCGTCGAGGTCGCCTGCTTCATCCGCGAATCGAAGGAGGGCGGCGTGAAGGTGTCGCTCCGCTCGAAGCAGCTTCTCGACGTGGCGGCGATCGCCTTCGAAAACGGCGGCGGCGGCCATCTCCGCGCGTCCGGCTTCAACGCGAAGACGTCGCTCGCGGAGGAAACGGAACACATGCGCCGCGTTCTCGCCGCGGCGCTCGAAAACGCCCCGGAGGCGTAAGGAACGTACCGGCGGCGGAAAGACGAACGAAAAAGAATGGACGGAATCGTGAATCTTCTGAAGACGGCAGGCATGACATCGCACGACGCGGTGTATTTCCTGCGGCGCCTTTCGGGAGAGAAGCACATCGGACATACCGGAACGCTCGACCCCCAGGCGTCGGGCGTTTTGACGCTCTGCCTCGGCAGCGCGACGCGGTTCATCGAACATATGGAGGGCGATACGAAATCGTACCGCTGCGAGTTCATGCTCGGCGTCGTCACGGAGACGGGCGACATCTGGGGAGGGCGGATCGACGGGCTCGACACGGAGCGCGTGAAGGCATTCCGCCCGGAGGACCGGATCATCCCCGCGGACGGCTGGCCGGAGAAGGCCGCGGTCGAAGCGGCGGTCCGGTCGCTCGAAGGCATCCGCGACCAGATCCCGCCCGTGTACTCGGCGATCAAGGTGAACGGCGTCGCCCTCTATAAGCTGGCGCGGAAGGGCCGTGAAATGCCCGAGATCGCCTCAAGGCGCGTCGAAATCACGTCTTCCGACCTGATTTCCTATGACGCGGAAAAAGGCGTCGGAACGGTCGATTTTACCTGTTCCAAGGGGACCTACGTCCGGTCGCTGATCGAGGACATCGGAAGCGAGCTCGGGACCGGCGCCGCGATGAGCGGCCTGATCCGGACGCGCGCGGGCGCGTTCACGCTCGACGACTGCGCGACGATCGCGGAACTCCGCGAGGACCTGGCGGCGCATCTCCTCCCGCCGGGAAGCGGGCTCGACCACTTCGGCGAGATCCGTTTGAAGCCGGGGCGCGACGAATGGTTCACCCACGGCGGATGGCTCGTCAAAAGCGACTGGACGTCGTTCACGGAGGCAAGGCCGCGCGGGAAGGCGCTCCGCCACCACAACCACGAACGCGACGTCCTCTACGCCGCGAACTACAAGGTCGTCTCCGCGGACGGACGCTTCCTCGGCAGCTGCGTGTTCGACGAGGCGAGCGGCCGGTACGTGCCGGACAAGGTGTTGCCGGTGCGGAAGTGAAGGATCGGCCGGAGCGGCCTGGAATCGTTGAAAATACAACGGAAAACGGATAATTGCGAATAAACATTTAATATGATCGTTTATACAGAACTGACGAAAATCGGACAACTTCCGCCGACGTGCGTGGCGCTCGGATACTTTGACGGGATCCATGCCGGCCACCAGGCGCTGATCGAACGGTGCGTCGCCGACGCAAAGAAACGCGGCGTCGCTTCGTGCGTCTTTACGTTCTCGAATTCGCCGAAGGCCGTCATCGAGGAGACGCTCGGCCTCGAACGGACCGCGGCGCCCCAGGCGCTCATGACGTGGGACGAGAAGGTCGCCGCGCTCGAGGCGCTCGGCGTGGAGATCCTCGTCGCGCCTCCGTTTGACCGGACGATCATGAACATGTCCCCGGAGGCGTTCGTGCGCGAGCTTCTGGTCGGGACGTGCAATCTGACCGGCGCGTACTGCGGCTTCAACTACACGTTCGGCCGCATGGCGGCGGGCAAGGCGGAGGACCTCCGCCGGATGGGCCGGAAGGGCGGCGTCGCAACGTTTACGACGTATATCCAGAAGCCGTACCGGATCGACGGCCGCGTCGTGTCGTCGACGCTCGTCCGCGAGCTCGTTTCGCGCGGCGAGATCGAAACGGCGAACCGCTTCCTCGGCCACGTGTTCTCCCTCGAGGGCGAGACTGTTCCGGGGCGGCGCATCGGGACGTCGATCGGCTTTCCGACGGCGAACTTCGTGCCGGATCCGATCCTGATCCTCCCGCCGGACGGCGTCTACGCGACGGAAGCCGAGATCGGCGGCGTCCGCTATCCGGGCGTCACGAACATCGGCCGGAACCCGACGGTCAGCGGCGCGGACGAAAAGGGGATCGCGAACGGCGCTCCGGTCGAACGGCGCGTCGAGACGCATCTCTTCGAGCCGCCCTGCGAGCCCCTCAAGGAAGGGGAGACCGTATCGACGGAGCCCGGCCCCGCCAACCTCTACGGCCGCCACATCCGCGTCTTCTTCCGCGAATTCCTCCGCGGCGAGGTGAAATTCGAAAGCGAGGACGCGCTGCGCGCCCAGATCGCGCGGGACAAGGAGGCGGCGCGGGGGTACTGGGAACAATAAAGCAAGCGGACGGCAAAACCGTCCGCTTTTTCATTTTAATGCTGTGAACAATAATAGGATTATTCTGTACCAATTGTTTTAGTCCATCTTGACCACCTTCCGCTTTGACGTCACCACCACTTCTTATTCAAAAGATGTAATCGTATCGGTCAGCTGACGGTACTCTTCGTGGACTTGACGGAAAATATCAATAAAAGCCGTATCGCAAGGACGTAGGTCGCGGGAAGGATTGCTTCCAATCAGGATTGTTCGGAAGGATCGTTCGCTGGCAACGGTGAAGCAATAGAGAGTTCCGTTTTTTATATGGTTCATCTTGTCACCGCCGAATAGCAGGAACGACGAGAAAAACATCGCGCCCATACCGCTGAGGCACAGACGGAAAAGCGTATCATTGTCATCGTTCTCGAAGACGATGTTCGGCGTCAGTGCAATCTCTCTGAACAGGGCGTCTGCCATCTTTCGGGAGGAACACATGCGGCGGCGGAAGAGGAAGGGATAATCCGCGAA
>JAEEUO010000131.1 GCA_016286935.1 Bacillota bacterium
ATCGGCGTCAACGTCTCGACGATCTTCGCCGGCGTCGGGGTCATCGCCCTGATCATCGGCTTCGGCGCGGAATCCCTCGTCGCGGACCTCGTCACCGGAACGTTCATGCTCTTTGAAGACCAGTTCGACGTGGGCGATATCGTCGAAGTCAACGGCTCCCGCGGCACGGTCACCGACATCGGCATCCGCACGACCTCGATCCAGGACGTGGGCGGAAACGTCATGATCGTCAAGAATTCCGAGATCAAGAACCTGATCAACCGCTCGAACCACGAATCGCTCGCCGTCAGCTCGATCAGCGTCTCCTACGAGGAGAACCTTGAAGAACTCGAAAAGAAGATCCCCGGAATGATCGATATGATCTGGGAGATCGAACAGGAGCGCGCACAGCTTACGGGCGAGAAGGTCTACGAGGAGAAGCCCGTCTATATGGGCGTCGATTCGCTCTCCGATTCGTCGGTCGATCTCAAGTTCCGCGTGAAGGTCTCCGAAAAGGACATCTTCAACGGCCGCCGCCTGCTGAACCGCGACCTCAAGGTCGTCTTCGACCGCGAGAATATCGGCATCCCCTTCCCCCAGGTGGACGTTCACCAGAAATAACCTCGTATGGAGTTTTGACCGATGACCAACTTCGAAAACGGTTCAGACGAAATACGGAACCCCTCCGAATCGATCGGCTTCGGCTCCGAGTCGATGGGCTCCCCCTCCGAAACGCACGGCCGCGCCCGTACGGAGTTTTCGGGCGGGGAAAACGAGTACTTCGCCGACAACGGCGCGGAGACGTTCCCCGATACGGTTCCCGAGGAGGAAACGGAGCGCCTTGAGGCCGAGGCACTCGAGGAGGCGAAGGAGAAGAAAAAGCGGCGCCAGGCGAAGCAGCTCGTCCAGAAGATGGGCTATCTCGTCGCCTCGACCGTCGCCGTCGTCATGCTCGCGACGGCCGTCCCCGAGTTCGCCAGCGACTTCAAGTGGGGCTCCGGCTCGGACGCCTACTACGCCGATACGGTGACGGCGATCGTCTGCGACGCGGTGGACCGCTCCCCCGTCCAGGCCCGTATGACGTTCACCGACTCGAGCGGCCGCCAGGTCGCGACGGCGCGCGCCAACAGCGAGGGCCGGTACAGCGTCAACCTTCCGGAGGGCGAGTACACCGTCGAGCTGTCCGCCTCCGGCTACGTCGACGACTCGCTGACGTTCTACCAGCCCTACGAGGGACCCGTCGACCAGGTCTTCGCGATGAGCGCGGAGCTGCGCCGCGGCCAGATGCGCATCGTGCTCCAGTGGGGTGACCGGCCGAGCGACCTCGACTCCCACCTCTTCGGCGCCTCCCGCGACAACGCGAGCATGCACGTCTTCTACGGCGACATGTACGGCTACGGCGGCGAATACGATTCAAACGGCAACCGCCAGCTCCTCGCGATGCTCGACGTCGACGATACCTCAAGCTACGGCCCCGAGACGATCACGATCTACGACCTCAGCAAGGACTACATCTACGCGGTCTACGACTATTCGAGCGGCGGCTCCCTCAGCTCGAGCCTGCTGACCGAATCCGCGGCCGTGATCAAGGTCTACACGTACGGTTCCAACACCCCGCGGACGTTTACGCTACCGCGCGGCGAAGGAACGTGGTGGCACGTCTTCCGCATCCGGAACGGCAACATTCACCCGATCAACGATCTGTCGACGTACTCGCCGACGAACGGGATGGATATGTACGGCGAATCGTCGTATTAGTCTCTGACGGAAATGAAAAACGCGGGCTTCGGCCCGCGTTTTCTGTTGGCTTTGTGCGTTTAGTTGCCGCGCTTGGCGACGTCCTCCTCGATGTCCGCCTTCCAGCAGGCCGAGACCTCCTCGTTGAGCTGGTTGCGGCGGAAGAGCGCCGCGCCGACGGCGCCGAACGCGGTGGCCGTACCCTTCCGGTCGCTCTTGTAGCGGACGGAGTGGGATTCGGGGATGCCGTACTGCTTCGCCGTCTCGACCGCGTCGAAGTTCGCGCCGAGGAACAGGAAGTCCCAACCCATTTCGCGCTTTTCGGAGATCATCCGCTTCACCTCGTCGGACGTGCGGTGGTTGCTCGCGTTCTCAAGGCCGTCGGTCATCACGACGAACGTCGTCTTCGCGGGGCGGTCCTCCGGTCTGGCGTATTTGTGAACGTTCGCGATGTGGTGGATCGCGTCGCCGAGGGCGTCGACGAGGGCGGTGCAGCCGCCGACGCGGTACTGCTCGCGCGTCATCTTTTCGATCCGGTCGAGCGGGACGCGGTCGTAGACGACGTCGCTGTAGTTCGCGAACATGACGCACGACACGAGGACGGTGCCGTCGACGGCCTTCTGCTGGTCGATCACGGAGTTGAAGCCGCCGATCGTATCCTCTTCCAGACCACTCATCGAGCCGCTCTTGTCGAGGATGAAGACGAGCTCGCTGATGGTCGCTTCCTTCGCGGCGGTGGGGTTGACGGCTGCGGTTTTGGTGTTTTTGCTGCTTTTCATTTTAAAACCTCCTGAACAATGTTCGTGCAAGGGAATTGCCTTTTGACGATTGCATTGTAGGAGGTTTTCGTATGGGGGTGGTCGCCTCGCAGGCGACATTTTTATATTACTCCGTGAGCGTCTGCTGGTCCTGTTCGAAGAGCGACTCGTCGATCGTCGCGAGGTCGGTAACGCCGTTTTCGAGGAAGTACATCACGATGACGTCGGAGAGGATCGAGCGCGAGAGGCTGTAGCCCGCGCGGCCGATGAAGGCGTTCGTCTCGTCGAGGGAGAGACCGAGCGCGAGGGCAAGGCGCAGCGCCGTCTTCTTCGACGGGCGGTAGGCGTTGTCGTAGTCGTTGCGGATCTTGGCGAAGTGGCGGCGGTCGATCTCCGCGCGCTTATAGACGTCGGGGTCGCGCAGGCCCTTCTCGTCGATCAGGCGGAACAAGGCGTCGCGGAAGCTTTCGTCGACCTCGAACTTCGGCGCGGGCATCCCGTACGAATACGACGCGTCCGGTACGGCACCGTTCGCGTCCGCGGGTTTCTTCGCCGCTTTCGGTTTGGGCATCGACGCAAGAGGTTCTTCCGCCTCCTCCTCGCGTTCGACGCGGAACTGGGACAGCACGGCCTTCCGCGCGCCGAACAGCGGCGCGCGCCGCTTCGATTCCTTCCGCTCCGCCTTCTTTTCGACGGCGGCCGGTTCGTCGGGCCGCGGCGCCGGCGCGGCGCCGCAGATCGCGTATTCCGTTTCCTCCGCCGGGCGCGGCGCTTGCGCGCATTCCGATTCGTCCGTCAGATGCGTGATGTGCGCGGCGCCGGTCGAAATCGGCATCGAGACCGTTTCCGCGAAGCACAGATCCGCCTGGAAAGCGTCCGGAGCGTATTCCGCCGGCTCCCGGTAGACGCGTTCGATATACCGTTGTAAGGATTCCCTGTCGTACATTCAGTTTCCTTCCTTTCGGGATAATTGTAACACGAACGCGCGAGATATGGTACAATCCATTACAGAAAACAGACGCATCCGGAATCGCCGCTTCTTTCGCGGCGCGATCGAGGTCAGAACGATGAACAGGACATGGAACGAAACCGCCGCCCGCCCGCAGCTCCGCCGCCGCGGGACGCAGGTCCTCGGCGGGAACTGGACGCTGAACGGAAAGGACGTCGGAACACCGTGGACGTACTGGTCGACGGACGAAGAGCTCGTCTACGTCCATGATTTCGTGCTGTCCGCGGATCTCCGGAACGACCGCGTCCGGACGGTGCTCCGCTTCGGCGCCGTCGACCAGATCTGCGACGTGACGGTGAACGGAAAACCCCTCGCGCACCACGAGGGCGGCTACCTCCCGTTCGACGTCGACATCACGGACGTCGCGATCGCCGGCCTGAACCGCCTGACCGTGCGCGCCGTCGACACGCTCGATCCGCAATACCCGTACGGCAAACAGACGAAGAACCCTCACGGCATGTGGTACACGCCCGTTTCGGGGATCTGGCAGCCCGTCTGTGTCGAGGCCGTTCCCGTGAAGAACGCGATCCGCGGCGTGAAGATCACCCCCGACCTGAAAGGCGTCACGCTCGAGCTCGATACCGACGCGCCGTCCGTCACCGTTCAGGTCACCGTGCCGGAAGCGTTCGCGGACGAGGTGCTCGGCTATAAAAACGGCGTCAAAACGAACGTCGTCCGATTCGACCTCGCGGGCAAATCCGCGGAGCCCCAGACCGTCACGTTCGGCGGCGGTCCGAAGACGGTGCGGATCGACGTTCCCGCGCCGCGCCTCTGGACGCCCGAAGACCCGTTCCTCTACGGCCTCTCCCTCGACACGGGGACCGACCGCGTCGACACGTACTTCGCCCTCCGCACCGTCTCGCTCGAGGAGATCGGCGGCTTTACGCGGTTCTGCCTCAACGG
>JAEEUO010000132.1 GCA_016286935.1 Bacillota bacterium
ACCGACTCCGTGACTCCGTGCAGGATCACGATGGAGCTTTTCGGTTCGTCTGCCCTGTAATTCTCATAATAGAGTTCCTTCCCGTCGGAAGTCTCGATGAACCCGGATTCTCTCCGTGCGTCCAGATACGGCTCAGCTTTCGTCTTCATCGTCTCGATGTACTTTTCTTCGGTAATATAGAGATTCTGATCTATCACGTCACGCCCTCCAGAAAATGGATGTTTTGTTTATGTACAAGTATACCACATCCGCCGCAGGAATGCAAAAGCGGCTGTCCTGTGTTCACAGGCTCTGAGTATTTCGAAAACTTCTGTCAAAAATCCGGATATGCCCGCACGACAGGTCACGGGTATCTTGTAAAACCGGCTCCTTTGTGGTAATATAATATAATGAAATAATTTGAGGCACAGAGGCTTTTTCCCATGGAAAACAACAAAAAACACTCCCTGATGTGGCTCGCGTTCCCTGCGGTCGGCCTCGCCATCGCCGTTTCTTACTTTTTTGCTCTCAGAAACGACTTTGACGCGGAAATCGGCCATTTTGCCACGGGATCCGTTCCCTTCCTGATCCTTACCGTTCTCTCGGTTCTTTGCTGCCTGTGTTCCGTCGTTCTGTTCTTTATGTTCAGATCGAAGTACGTGGTCGCGGCAAAACCGAAACAGACGCCCCTGTCGATCTTCAGCATCGTGCTGTGCGTCATAATGTGTATCGGAATACTGATCGGTGAAACAGGCATACTGTCGGGATTCAAAGACGTGAACATCCCGGCTGCGATATCAGCGGCCCTTACTCCGGGCATAGCAGCTCTTCTCGTCCTGTGCTATCTCTCCTCCCAGAAGGACGAAAACAGAACGAAGAACGACCTTTTTGCAGTGGTAATGGGCATCCTCGCGATCATTTCCGTGATACTGAAGATGTTCGCGGAATACTTTGACTTCTCAAAACCCATAAACGGCCATGTAAAGATCCTGACCATGGTGATGCAGGCGTTCGTCCTGCTGTTCCTGGTTTCCGAGACCCGCCTGTGCTTCAGGCTGGACTCCGAGAAGGCGACTCCCGGTTTTTACGTGCTGGCCTGCGCTCTCGCAAGCTCGGTCAGCTTCGGCCTGGCTCTCGGAGGGATCGTGTTCTCGATCTTCTCCAGAGGCGCCGCGAACCCAAACCTCTCGGTAATGAGATTGGCACTGTACGCAGCGATCGGCATCATCGCAACAGACCGGCTGCTCTCGGTATACGGGATGACCGCCGGCAGACATGCTGAAGAGCCTGGCGAAGAACAGGCACCCTCAAATGATTAAGCACCAGATACCCCCCATATATAAATATGTAGAAGAACAGGAGATTCTGAAATGGATAACGAAATCAAACTGACCCTCGATCCCACCGCCGGTATCTCCGCCGCTCAGGCCGCCCCCGCCGCCCCCGATCCGCTCGCAGCGGCAGCCGCGGCTATGGCAGCGGACGTGGCGGCTTCCTCCAAACCCGCCGAACAGAAGCCCGTCGGTCCCGCGATCGACGAAACGATGTTCACCGAAGCCGAGCGCAAGGCGATCTCCGACTTCTCGAAGCAGATCGACATCACCGACTCCTCCATGATCCTCGGCTACGGTTCCGCCGCCCAGAAGAAGATCTCCGATTTCAGCGACACCGCACTCGGCAGCGTCCGCAACAAGGACTTCGGCGAGGTCGGCGGGATGATCACCAACCTGATCGGCAATCTCCGCTCCCTCAACGACGACGCGGAGGACTCGAAGGGCTTCCTCGGCGTGTTCAAGAGCTCGAAGCGCAAGATCGAAAACCTCAAGACCAAGTATGACAAGTGCGAGACCTCGGTCAACGACATCGTCTCGATCCTCGAACAGCACCAGATCACCCTCCTGCACGACGTCAAGATGTTCGACCAGCTCTACGAGATGAACCTCTCCTACTTCAAGGAGCTGTCCATGTACATCCTCGCCGGCAAGAAGAAGCTCGCCGAGGAGCGCGCCACCCGTCTCGTGGAACTGAAGAACAAGGCGATCCAGTCCGGACTCCCGGAGGACGCGCAGGCCGCGAACGATTTCGAGGAGCAGTGCACGCGCTTCGAGCGCAAGCTGTATGACCTCGAGCTCACCCGCATGGTCTCCATCCAGATGTCCCCGCAGATCCGCCTCGTCCAGAACAACGACACCATGATGACCGAAAAGATCCAGACCGTCATCATGAACACCATCCCGCTCTGGAAGAGCCAGATGGTCATCGCCCTCGGCATCGAGCACTCCCGTCAGGCAATGGAGGCCGGCAAGCTCGTCACCGACATGACGAACGAGCTCCTCAAGAAGAACAGCGAGGCCCTGCATCAGGCGACCGTCGCCGTCAACAAGGAAGCGGAGCGCGGCATCGTCGACATCGAGACGCTCACCCACACCAACGAGGAGCTCATCGCCACCCTCAACGACATCCAGACCATCCAGAAGGAAGGCCGCGAGAAGCGCATCGCAGCGGAAGCCGAGCTCGGCCGCATCGAGAACGAACTCAAGCAGAAGCTCATCAACCTCAATTCTTAATCCCGGAAAGGACACGCGCCTTATGAAACTCTCCGTATCCCACCGTCCGGCGTTCGGACCCCGGAGCGTGACGTGCCTGCTGCTGCTCTTCGCGCTGGTGTTCACGCTCGCGCTGCCCGTCTTCGCCGAGATCGTCTATCCCACGCCGACGGACTACATCGCCGACGACGCCGCCGTCCTCTCCGAACAGACCGTCAAGCAGATCAAGGAAAAGAACGCGGACCTCGCCTCCGAGATCAAGGCGGTCATCGCGGTCTGCACCGTCAAGTCCACGAACGGCATCGAGATCGGCAAATACGCCCGCTCCCTGTACAGCGAGTGGAAGCTCCCGACGGGCATCCTCCTCGTCGTCGCGTCCGAAGATAAGTCCTTCTTCCTCGTCCCCTCCACCGGCGTGAGCGAGGTCATCGACAACGCCGCCCTCGAGGAGGTCCGCGACCAGTACATTGAAGACGACTTTGCCGCGGGCCGCATCGACACCGCCGTCCGCAAGGGCGTCACCCAGCTCTCCATCCTCATGCTCCGGGAAATGAAGCAGGAGACCGCTCCGGCACAGAGCGTCAGCGCGCCCGCCCAGACGCCCGCCGCCACGACCGAGGTGCGGACCGAGGATAAGGGCGCCTCCGTCGGCAGCATCATCGTCGGCGTTCTGAAGGCGATCCTCATCATCGCCCTCGTGCTGCTCGTCCTCTTCGTCCTCCTCTTCATCGTCGCGCTCTTCAACGACGACGTCGCCGCGATCATGCAGAAGTACATCTTCCGCCGCGGGCAGCAGACGCAGAACAACGCGAACTACTACGACGACCGCCTCTACGGCAGACAGGACGACTACCGCCAGCAGCAGCGGAACCCGCGCCCGAACAACTACAACCAGGGCAGCGGCTACGGCCAGGGCTATAACAATCAGGGCTACGACAGCCGCGGCTACAGCAATCAGGGCGGCTACAGCCAGGGCTATAACGGTCAGCAGAACCGCCCGCAGCAGCGCCAGGTCCGCTACGACGCCAACGGCAATCCGATCCGCACGCAGCAGAACCAGGGTCAGAGACAGCGTCCGCAGAACCGGCAGGCCCCGGCCTACTACAACGCCGACGGAACGCCCCGCCGGCAGCAGCCGCAGAATCAGCAGCCGCCGCAGGATTATTATCAGGCGAACGCCCGCCGCGCGCGCCAGCAGCAGAATCAGGCCAATCAGGCAGGGTACACGGCAGACGCCACCCGTGCCTATACGATCCCCGGCCGCGGAAACAACGCGCGGTAACACATCAGCCCGGATCACCGACCCGCGCCGTTCCGTTCATGCGGTTCCTGTGCATGTGATGGAGCGGCGCGTTTTTCGGAAAGTACAGAAACAGGACAATCCATGATTTCCATCAGCACAAACAATCTCGCCTATCGCATCGGGGACCGGGAGATCCTCGGGAACATCTCGTTCTCCCTCGAAGAAGGCGATCGGCTCGCCATCGTCGGTGTCAACGGGAGCGGCAAATCCACGCTGCTCCGCATGATCGCGGGCGAAGCTGCCCCGGACGAGGGCGAGGTCTATATCGCCAAGAACAAGATCGTCGGGATGCTCCATCAGGACGACGCCTTCAACATCGTCGACGCCGACGGACATGCCATCCCGGAAGACGCCCCGCAGGACGACGCCCCTTCCGCCGCTTCGCCGGTCGACCGCACGGTCTTCGGCCAGATGGTCGCCGTGTTCCCGGAGCTCTGCCGCGCCGAGGTGCGTCTCGCGGAATTGCAGGCCTCCCTCGATTCCCTCGCGGAATCCGCGCCGCCCGACACCGTGACCCGCCTCTCCGCCGAATACGAAGCGCTCAA